>JANPGQ010000489.1:0-2556 GCA_031423975.1 Cytophagales bacterium
CACTCATGGCATGAGATTGGGCATCCCCCTTAGTCATGCCATGAGTAATCTCTATGCTTCGATATTTTATAAAAATGAGAAAGGCTCTCCTCAGCGACTTAAAAAGTAATGTTTAAATTCAGCTAATTCTTGAAGCTCTACATCAATATATTTAGCAAATAATTTCTCGCCAACTTGACTTTTTAGGGCTGAAATACCCACATCAATTAGGCGTAAACCTTGTTGTGTCAAAAAGATGTTATCGTAACGTTCTCCCGATAGATTTGAAGGGCGTTTTAAATCCCGATGAACAAATCCTTGACGATGTAATTCCTTTAATTCATCTTCAAAAACTTCTATAATCAACTTCCTTTTTTCTACTTCAAAACTTCTAAAATCTAAGGGATAAAGGCGTTCCATTACCAACATTTCCCATTGATTATTTTCGTCAAAATCTATTCGTACAAACTTGACAATCAGCAAGTTAATGGTATTAGCAATCTTCATTTTCTCTGCCTCCGAGCCAATATCAGAACGAGTATCTCCTTCGTATATCTTGGCAACTTCCGCATCTGAAAGAGCAATGACGATATTGTTTGCTCCGTAGGAAAGTTTATGAATGTATTTGTCCATGCTGATTTGTTTTTCCAAAGATACTTGTTTTGCTTACAAGTCTCAATTTGTTTTCCATGAACTCTCTCATTATCTTAACGGAAATTTCTCCATATCAACCATTATTCATTTTACCCTCCATGAAAAAAATCTACGTTTCGTTGTTATTAACTGCTATTATTTTCTTCCTAAATTCACCTGTTTTCTCGCAAAGTCCAGCCTGTACCAATTTTTCGGGTGTTTTTATTTCTGATTCTTTGGAACAGAATCTGCCAGAGTATTTCATCTGTTCGGGTAGCAATATTTATCTAAAATCCCTCAATAATCCAGCTACAGCAACCTTTCAATGGAAAAAGAATGGAGTAAATATTTCAGGAGAAACTACTCGCAAAATCAATGTTACCTCCGAAGGGCTTTATAGCCTTACGATGACAGTTGGGGCTTGTACGGCTACTTCTTCTGGAATTATTGTTCGACAATATACTTCTGGGGGTTATCATCCTTATCAAATTTCTTCCAATAATATTACCCAAGCCTGTACAGGAGATTCGATAAAATTGAGCGTTCCGAAAGGTTTTGGCATTACTTATCAATGGAAAAAAGATAATGTTAATATTTCAGGCGTGAATGCTCCCACTTACAAAGCAATTGCCACTGGAAATTATAGTCTCGTAGCGACTCAAGGAACTTGTATTTTTACGTCAAATGCGGTGTCTTTGAATTTTAGTAATTCGGCTAATCCACAAATTACGAGTAATAAGAATGTGATTTGTGAAGGAAAAACGACTACGCTCAAATCTTCAAACGTCAATGCAACACACACTTTGCAATGGTTTAAAGATGGGGTTGCCATATCCTCAGCCAATAAAGATAGTTTGGTGGTAAGTCAAACGGGGAATTACTATTTGCAAACTACCAAAGGAACTTGTACTGGTAATTCAAATGCCATGAATATTTCCATAACTAATCTAAATTTACCCGCTCCACAAATCCAAAAGGATTATAGCAATGCCTTTGAAACTTGTGCCAATAACGTGGTTAAATTGAAAGTAAAAGATTATAATGATGTCGATTTGACTTGGCTAAAAGATGGAAGTGTGCTTGCTGGACAAACTGGAACTACTTTAATTGCCCGTGAATCAGGGAATTATGCGGTACGGTACAGTGGAAATGAACTTTGTTTTTCACAGTCAGACGTTATGGCTGTCAAAATTACAGACCTCGCCACGATGAGTTTTGCGGGTAATAATTTTACCGTTGGCTCTGGACAACAAGCCAAAATCAATTATATTTTCAATGGCGTTGCCCCTATCGTACTGAATGTCAATAATCAATACAATACGCTCGTTTTGAATCCTTCTGGTAGTAATATTTATAATTATCCCACCTCCACAACCACTTATTCAGCCTCTAATTTTGCTAATGCTTGTGGCGTAGGAACGTTCTCAAACCCTGCCACGATAATGGTTGGAACTTGCTCGCCCGCCACTCAAATTACTTCAATCAGTTCTACTTATGCCACGGTTTGTATTGGTGGAAGTACAACGATTAATGTAACTACCAACGGAACCGCCCACCAATGGCAAAAAGACGGGGTGGACATTAGCGGAGCAACCTCTAATAGTCTCAATATCAGCAATTTCAATTACACAAATATTGGTGATTATAAACTGAAAGTAACAGGAATTTGCGGAACAATTACCTCCGACAATATCCGAATAAACGCCAATTACGGAGACGTAGTTTTTGCCAAATTAGACTATCCAGCCTATACCAATTCAGATATTTTATTGACGGCTTTTTCGGGGAGTAGTTTTGGGAATGCGTCTAATGCTTATCGTTGGACAGGACCCAATGGCTTTACTTCCACTGAACAAAATCCAGTAATTCCCAACGGAAATGCATTAAACAGTGGCACTTACACCGTGACGGCAACTAATGCAGGCGGTTGTGTAAACTATGCTT
>JANPGQ010000490.1:0-5591 GCA_031423975.1 Cytophagales bacterium
GCGATTCAGAATATGAACTTGATGTTTGGGCTTGATGAAAAAATGGGTTTAGGTTTGAAATCGGTTGGATTTTAAAGTGACACGAACAGCCTTGTTCGTACATAAAAATTATGAACCCACGGACAAGGCTGTCCGTGTTACAAAATATAATGCAAAAACTACTATTTATTTTAATTCTCAACTCGCTAATTTTCAATAGTTTAGGGCAAGATAAAAAACCTTACAGTCGCAAAGGAGAATATTATTTCTTCTGGGGATATAACCGCTCAGAGTACGCAAAATCCGATATTTCTTTTCATGGGAAAGGCTATGATTTTACTTTGAAAGACGTTGTGGCGTATGACCTTCCGATTCCGTTTAGTACGGAAGAATATTTGGATATTACTCGTCTTTCTATTCCACAATACAATTTTAGGGTAGGTTATTTTTTCAATGACCATTGGGCGGTGTCTTTCGGTTCAGACCACATGAAATATGTAATGGTAAATGACCAACCCACTACTATTTCAGGACATATTTCTCCCCAAGTTTCCGACCCTGCCATTGACGTAAATCCGGCCTACGTGGGTGATTACAACAATACGCCTTTTACCATAAATTCAAAGGATTTTTTGGTTTATGAACATACCGACGGATTCAATTATGCCCACTTTGAAATTGACCGATATGACAAACTTTGGAAGGCAAAAAACAATATTCAAGGGGTAGATTGGCTCGTGGGGGCAGGGGCAGGAGCTTTGATTCCGAGAACAGATGCTCATCTTTTTACGATTGGCAGAAATAATCACTTCAATTTTGCAGGCTATGGCATCGACCTCAAAGCAGGTTTGCGATTTGATATTTCCCGAAGGCTTTTCTTCCAAACTGACTTTATGGGTGGTTTTGTCCGCCTAAACAATGTTCATACCACCGGCAGAGACGATCAAGATTATGCCCAACAAAGTATTTGGTTTGGTCAGTTTTATGGAGCATTGGGCTATAAGTTTGGAAGAAAAAGAAATAAATAAAATGTCTGAATTAGGATTAAAGGATTTTAGGATTCATAGGATTATGTTAGCATTAAAATCCATCCTGAAAATCTTTAAATCCTGATTCAGACAAATCACGCAAAAAACGCTGATAGCCGAAAGCTGACAGCCAATAGCCAGAAAAAAATGAATCTTTTTAATGTATATCCTCTTTACGACATTACCCCTGTAAAAGCTCTTGGAAGCAAATTATGGGACAAAAATGGTGTCGAATATCTTGACCTTTACGGAGGTCATGCCGTTATTTCTATTGGACATTCGCATCCGCATTATGTTCAGAAATTGACCGAACAATTGAGTAATATAGGGTTTTATTCAAACTCCGTAAATATTCCAATTCAGCAAGAATTAGCCACTAAATTGGGCGAACTTTCTGGTTACGAAGACTACGAATTATTCCTTTGTAATTCAGGTGCAGAAGCCAACGAAAACGCTTTGAAATTAGCTTCTTTTTTCAACGGTCGCAAAAAAGTAATTGCTTTTTCTAAATCTTTTCATGGAAGAACGGCGGGTGCGGTTGCCGTGACTGACAACAAAGCAATTGTTGCCCCCATCAACTACGATGAACACGTGACGTTTTTGCCTTTCAACGATGTAGAGGCATTAAAAGCTAATGTTACCGAAGAAATTTGTGCCGTCATTGTGGAAGGGATTCAAGGCGTAGGGGGCATTAATGTAGCATCCGATGAATTTTTAAAAGCCGCTCGTGAAATATGTGATAAAACAGGAGCAATCTTGATTCTGGACTCCGTACAATGCGGATATGGACGCTCAGGGAAATTCTTTTCACATGATTTTTCAGGCATCAAACCAGACTTGATGACTATTGCCAAAGGAATGGGCAACGGCTTTCCGATTGGAGGCGTTTTGATTTCGGCAAAGTTTAAGGCAAAACACGGAATGTTAGGCACAACTTTCGGAGGAAATCATTTGGCTTGTGCCGCAGCAGTGGCGGTTTTGGATGTCATGAAGGAGGAGAATTTGATGGAAAACGCTACGAAAATGGGTAATTATTTAGTAGAAAATCTGAAAGGAATTTCGGGTATTAAAGAAGTCCGTGGACGTGGCTTGATGATAGGCATTGAGTTTGAACAACCCGTTGATAAAATCAGAGATTCGCTCCTTTTTGACCATCATATTTTTTGTGGCTATTCGGGTAAAAATACCCTGAGATTATTACCAAGTTTGGGCGTTGGACAGGTGGAATTGGATAAATTTTTGGAGGCATTGGTTTCATTGAACGGTAATTTTCAGTAACAAGGTGAACGGTACACAGTGAACGGATATAACGAAAAAAGGGTAAATGATTAATTTCGATTACCCTTTTTTGATTCCTTAAAACCGTTTACTCTTTACCGACAGATTCTTCCTTCAAAATTTTAGTAATTATCTTTTTCCATACTATTGTTTCTTCTTTACTGATAATCTCTGGCACTGGATTAATTTCTTTTTCACTTATTATTTGTAATCTTTTGTATGTGAGAGTATTAGTGATGCATTCATCTCGCCAAACATTAATTTGCCGATTTTCCTCCTCCGAAGTTTCCACTCGAAAATGTCTTGCTAATAATATGTAGTCAATTTTCAACATTAGAGTTAATCAAATTTATTGCGATAATTTTCCCGCAAAACGGGGGATTATCAAAATCATGAAGAGTTATTGTGTTCTTATATAAAAGACTCACTATTAACCGTTAAGTAACACAATTGAAACAAAAAACCTTAAAAAAGTGTACTATTCTGACTATTGCAAGAATGATTTCCTTATTCACTAATCAAAGTTTGCAAAACGGATTTGTTAATCAAATATGATAAAAAGCTACCAATTGAATACTTTTGGCAAGGGTTTTGTAAAATGCTTTTAACAATATAACGTTATTCATCATAAAAAAAGTTTAATGCTTTGACTATCAGTGTCTTATTTTCTAATTAAAACATTTTCACATTTCAAAAACGTTTATAAGCATCCATTCATTTTGATATTAACTCAAAATGTGATTATTTTGCGTTTCTTTTGCGTTATTCTGAATAGGCAAATTGATTGAGTTTTTAATATTTTGTATTCACACATCCGTTTGACAAAACCAAGTTGATGGATAAAAATAACAAATAAATAACATTTTAAAATGGCAATTATTACCAAAATTAGAGAAAAGTCAGGAATTGCAGCAGCGGCAATTGCAATCAGTTTAATCCTTTTCCTTGTCGGAGGAGACCTTTTTACGGGTAATTCACGCTTTTTTGGCGGGTCTAATAACGTTGTAGGAGAAATTGGAGGAGAGAAAATTCAGTATAAAGATTTTCAAGCCAAAGTGGAAGAATTATCTAATAATTATTCAGCTCAGGCAGGACGTAGTCCAGGAGAGCAAGAATTGGCTCAAATGCGTGACCAAGTTTGGAATCAATACTTAATGGATTTTGCTTATGGCAAAGAATATGATGCATTGGGTTTGTCGGTTTCTCCCAAAGAATTGGTGGACATGGTGCAAGGAGATAACATTCATCCATCGGTACGTCAGCAATTTACCAATCCCCAGACGGGTCAGTTTGATAAAGGATATGTAATTCAGTTTTTGAAAAACTTCAAAACAATGCCAGTTGCTCAACAACAAGCATGGGCAAATTTTGAGAAATCATTAGCCCAAGACCGTTTGAGAAGTAAGTATGAGGGATTGTTGAGAATGTCCACTTATACTACCAACGCAGAAGCTCAGAAAGAATATACGGCTCAAACCGCAAAGGTGAACGCACGATACGTATATGTACCTTTTTATTCAGTACCAGATTCAACAGTTAAAGTGGAAGATTCTGAATTAGAGTCTTATTTAAATAGTCATAAAGACCTTTATAAAGGACAAACCACTCGTTCAGTTCAGTATGTGACTTTTCCAAGTGTTCCTTCAAAACAAGATACCGCTTCTTTCTATAATGACATCAAGCGTTTGGCGAAGGATTTGGCAGTTACTAAAAATGATTCAGCTTTTGCGATGATGAATTCGGATGTGAAAACGCCTTATTATGTTACGATGGCAGAAATTCCAGAATCAGTAAAAGGACAATTGTCAAGCATGACCCCAGGCGGTATTTATGGACCTTTCAAAAACGGTTTGACGTATTCAATCTACAAATACGGTGGTATTCAGAAGGATTCATTGTTCACCGTTCGTGCCAGCCATATTTTGATTCAAGCGGCTAAGACTGCTCCTGATTCAGTAAAAACAGCGGCTCGTAAGCGTGCCGAGGGTATTTTGGCACAAATCAAAGGTGGAGCTTCATTTGAGGCATTAGCTCAACAATTTGGTTCAGACGGTACGGCACAACAAGGAGGAGATTTAGGATATTTCAAAAATAATGGCTCAATGGTGAAACCTTTCGAGAACGCCATTTTTGGTTTTTCTGGAACGGGTTTATTAGCTAATATTGTGGAAACAGATTTCGGTTATCACATCGTGAAAGTAACTGAAGCTAAGACTAATACCCGATATAAGTTAGCTGCAATCAATCGTAACATTGCTCCAAGTCAATCAACAATGGATGAGGTTTTGCGTAAGGCAGATGCTTTTGCAGCGGCAAACGATAGCAAAGACAAATTTGAAGACGCTTTGAAAAAAGATAAAACGTTAATTATGTTGCGTGGTGATAAAATTCCAGAAGGAGCAAAAGGATTTAGTAATTTGCAAAATGCAGGAGAGGTAGTTCGTTGGGCATTTAATGATGATACAAAGGTGGGCGATGTTTCAAAGGTATTCTCAGTGGATAATCAGTTTATTGTAGCTCTTGAAACGGGTGCAACCAGCAAGGATAATGTAAAAGTTGATGATTTTCGTGATGAATTGACGGCTCGTGTACGTGGTGATAAAAAAGCAGAGCAAATCATAAAGAAATTAGGTGGTATATCTGGAACATTAGAGCAAATTGCTCAGAAATATGGTGCAGGCGCTTTGGTAGAAACAGCTAATGATTTGACCCTTGCACAAGGTACATTAACCAGTGCAGGTGCCGACCCTACCGCCATCGGAAAAGCATTCGGATTGAAGGCAGGAAAGCGTTCTAAGCCATTCAAAGGTGAAGGTGGGGTGTTTATTATGGAAAATATTTCTTCAACGCCAGCACCAGCCATTGCAGATTTGACAGCATATAAGAACTCTGCCAAAATGATGGCAGCCCAAAGAACCTCATTCTATATCAACGAAGCCATCAAAGAAAATGCGAAAGTGGTTGATAACAGAGCTAAGTTTTATTGAGAGTTTCAGCGAGTAGCGATTAATAAAATAAAAAGGCAATCTTTCGGGATTGCCTTTTTTGTGGAGAATTATGAAAACTAAATTTTCATAAGACGTATAAACAGTAATAGCACCCATTTCTGAGTGCTATTTGCGGTCTGGACGGGAGTATTTAAACTTCTCATTGACAGACTTTTACCTATATTTTAATGCTCTGGTATCAATTTTAGTACCAAAAGTAAGGCAAAATTGTGGTATATCGTATCAAGTCGTGAAATAAATCCGAGTAACTACGATTGACGACTAATTAATAATCTCAGACGGTTGCTGAACCGTTGCG
>JANPGQ010000491.1:0-2058 GCA_031423975.1 Cytophagales bacterium
CAATCAAAAATTGACTTGGTATGTGCTTTTACCCGTGCCGTTTTTGTCGTTTAGCATTTATTTTGTCAATACGATTATCATGCGGAAGTCGGAGCAAATTCAGGAAAATCTTTCCAAAATTTCCACTTTTACGCAAGAAGCTTTTTCTGGAATTAGGGTTTTGAAAGCCTTTGTGCAAGAAGAACCTTCTACCATTGCCTTCACTAAACAAGCCAACGTTTACCGTGAAAAGTCATTGGATTTAGTGAAAGTAGATTCGCTTTTTTCGCCTTTGGTATCGGTTTTGGCGGGACTTAGTTCGGTGATTGTGGTCTATGTGGGAGGATTGGAAGTAATGGCTGGGCGACTCACACCTGGTAGCATCACCGAGTTCATTATGTACGTGTATATGCTCACGTGGCCCATGATTGCCTTGGGTTGGACAGCCTCACAGATACAACGGGCGGCGGCTTCTCAGCAAAGAATTAATGAATTTTTGAACGTAAAAACCGACATCGTTTCTACCGAAAATATTAGTAAAGAAATTGGGGGAGATATCGAACTAAATCACGTTCGTTTTGTATATCCAGACTCTGGAATCGTGGCTTTGAAGGATTTTTCGATGAAGGTAAATGCGGGAGAATCCGTCGCCATTTTAGGCACAACGGGTTCCGGAAAAAGTACCGTTGCCAATCTGCTTTGTAGAATGTACGATGTTACCGAAGGAGAAATAAGAGTGGATAATTATCCCATTAAAACTCTTAATGTCAATCAATTACGTTCACAAATTGGCTACGTACCTCAAGATGTTTTCTTGTTTTCAGATTCTATCAGAAACAACGTAAAATTTGGTTCTGAACATATCACCGAGGAGCAAATTATCCAAGCTGCCAAAGATGCTGACCTGTATGATAACGTGATAGATTTTCCAGAAGGCTTTGATACTGTTTTGGGAGAACGTGGCGTAACGCTTTCGGGTGGACAGAAACAACGCCTTTCCATTGCTCGTGCCATCGCTCGTGAGCCACGAATTTTGATTCTTGACGATTGTCTTTCGGCAGTAGATACCAAAACCGAAAACCAGATTTTGAACAACCTCCAAGGCATTATGCAAGGGCGGACTTCGGTGATAATTTCGCACCGTGTTTCCTCTGCAAAATTAGCCGATAAAATCATTATGCTCGACGACGGAAATATCGTTGAACAAGGCACACACGATGATTTGATGGAAGCTAATGGGGTTTATAGAGAGCTGTATGAGAAACAGATGGCGGTTGAGGATGTAACCACATAGGTAGGAATTATAAGATATGAATTATTGATAGAAATATTTTATAAAAACTATTATTCACTATTTAGGTAGAATACATTACACTCATGAAGAAGACATTAATCCCAAATTCAATAATCATTTTTAGTATAATTTATTTCACAATAATGTTATGGGGATTTACATCAACTGATAATAGAGTTGGGTTCTTATTTTACGCTTTGATTTTACCAATATTCATACTCACGTTTATTTACCTTAGAGAACCTAACGCTTCTATCTTAAAAATTGAAAATTACCAATTAAAGATTGGATATATCTTTCCCAATAAAAAAGATATTGAAATTGACCTTTACAAGATTAAGGGAAATATTACATTCAGAAGATTTCACGGAAGAGATTTTGCAGGAGGGTTCCCCACATGGGCTGATTATCTTAATTTTAGATGGTATTTCACAGCTGAGAAATATGAATTGGAATTTTTGTATTCTGAGAACATTATAACTATCCCTTTTCAAGCAAACATTATCGGAATGAAATCATTTTTAGATTCCGTCATAACTTATGCAAATGCTATAAATAATGGTAAAATAGCATACAATAAAAGTAATTTATCAAAAATGGAACTTGGTCAATTAGTATCAGAAATAGCAATTAAGCTATTGGTAGAGCGATAATATTCTCAAAAAATATATATCACAAAATAATTGTGAAGAATTAACTAAAACTTTCATTTACTTCAATTATTAGAAATCCTGCCCATCCTGCCGTAATTTTGTACTGAATTAAAAACAATAATCTTAGCGTTA
>JANPGQ010000492.1:0-16741 GCA_031423975.1 Cytophagales bacterium
GAATTTAGTTCCTTGTGGAAAATTCCCCTTTGTTTGAAATGGAATTATTACATCACTTCCTTCACACATTTGAATTTTTGTTAAATCTGCAATGTCAATTATTTTACAATCACTTTTTGTGTTAAGAGTTACATTAATGTACTGAGTTGTTTCACAACCATCTCCTTTAAAACTTGAAACAGAATATTTACCAACATTATTTTTAGAGAAATTGTTAACAATTCCAATTCCCCCAAAATCAGTTTCTTTTCCCAATGGATTAAATACGTTAAAATGATCTGCCTTTTCAGTAGAATCTGTCAGATTGCCATTGTCTGGATTAATCCACAAAGTCCCTCCCTCACAAACCGAAATTTCCTTCGGCACGGTAAAAGCCACTGGGTCTTTGATATTCACATCCGTCGTAAGCGTTGTTTTATTATCAACTATAACGGTATAAACCCCTCGGTTTTTCCAATTTACGTTTTTGATGTTGGGTTTTTGTTGGGTGGAGGTAAAACTGTTGGGTCCTTTCCATGCGTAGGAAGTTCCGCCCGTTGCGCTGAGTTCCAAAGTCAAATTAGCATTGCCACACAAAGGGGCATTCGAAGAAATCGTTTGCGAAAATGGGGTGTAGCTAATCAATAAGCAGAAGGCAATAATTGCGTAGAGTTTTTTCATGTTGCGTGGAATTATGATTGAATTACAAAGAAAGTGGATTTGTTGGTTGTGGCAAGTGGAGGAGAGAAAAATTTGTCGTAAAAACGGATTCGTCCTTTTGAAGAACGAATCCGTAAAATCGGTCAAAACCCACTAATAAATCTTCGGAAAAGCCACTGGATTGTACTCATTCATCATGGCATATACGTTGTCAAAAACGTTCTCGGCATTGGGTTTTGAGAAATAATCACCATCAGAGCTATACGCTGGACGGTGAGGAACTGCCGACATACATACGGGTTTGGAGTCGAGATAACGGTAGGCGTTTTGCTCGTCCAAGACGTGTTGCATCATATACGCCGAACCTCCGCCTGGCATATCTTCATCGGCAAAAATTACCCGATTGGTCTTTTTGATAGACTCCACGATGCGGTGTGTAACATCAAAAGGCAAAAGCGTCTGAACATCAATCACTTCCACCGAAATATCAATTTCTTCCAACTGACGAGCGGCTTCCATCACAATTCTGCACATCGAACCATACGTTACAATCGTTACATCTCGCCCATCCCGAATCACCTCTGGCACGCCCAAAGGCACACGTATTTCGTGGAGGTTATTGGGTAACTTTTCTTTCAAACGATAACCATTCAAACATTCTATCACAATGGCTGGGTCGTCTGAGTTTAGAAGGGTGTTGTACATTCCCGCCGCCTGTGTCATGTTGCGAGGTACGCACAGGTGTACGCCCCTAAGCCCGCCCAACAAAACTGCCATTGGAGAGCCTGAGTGCCAAATTCCTTCTAAACGATGCCCACGAGTACGAATAATTAAAGGTGCTTTTTGTCCGCCCACCGTGCGATAATGGAGACAAGCCAAATCGTCAGAAAGGGTCGCAAAAGGATAGAGAATATAGTCTAAATATTGAATTTCGATGATGGGACGAAGCCCACGCATTGCCGCTCCAATCCCTTGTCCTACAATGGTCATTTCACGAATCCCGGTATCAGTAATTCGTAAATCTCCATGTTTTTCTTGAAGTCCCGCAAGGGTTTGGTTAACATCGCCAATTTTACCGACATCTTCCCCCAAAATAAAAATTCTTGGGTCGATAGTCAATAAATGGTCGAAGTTTTTGTTCAAAATCTCTCGTCCGTCCACACTTAACGAATTGGCATCATATACGGGTGCAACGGCTTTCATTTTCAGCGGAGATTCGTCGGAAACGCTGTATTGGAAAGAATCAAAACGATTGAAATTCTTTTCGGCAGTTTTGGCTAACCATTCACGCAAGCCTTCTTTGGCAGGGGATTCTTCAAAACGTAAAGCTCTCAAAACCTTTCTTGCCGCCACCACATTTTCGTGGTGAATGGGGTTTACTGCTTTGCGTAATTCTTCGGCAATGGCTTTTACTTCCGTACCGTTTTGGGTTTCAGCCGCAGCCTGATACATCAATGAAAGAACATCTTCACGCTCAGGTTTGATAGAATCTGTATAGGCTTTCCAGGCTTCTTTCTGACAACGGCGAGCTTCTTTAGTTGTCTCATTATCAATTTCTTGCAATTCATCCTCAGTAGCAAAACCTTCTGAAAGAATCCACTCTCGGAATTTAGTATTACAATCAAAATCTGTTTCAAATTGTAGTCTTTCGGCAGATTTATAACGCTCGTGCGAGCCAGAAGCTGAATGTCCTTGCTGTTGGGTAACTTCCTCTACATGGATTAATGAAGGAATATGAAAATCACGAGCCAAGGTTGCCGCTTTTTGATAGGCTTCCATCATGCCCACATAATCCCAACCTTTTACCGTAAAAATCTCTAAACCAGCCCCGTCTTCATTACGTTGAAAACCTGCAAGCGCTTTGGAGATGGATGATTTGGTGGTCTGAAATTCGGAAGGTACAGAAATGCCATAGCCATCATCCCAAACGGACATCACTAAGGGTATCTGCAATACGCCAGCAGCATTGATTGTTTCTAAAAACATTCCTTCGGAAGTAGAAGCATCGCCGATGGTCGAGAAACAAACTTCGTTTCCACCACGAGTGAATTTTTCTGAAACTTCCTGTAAATCAGGTGATTGACGATATAATTTTGAAGCATAAGCCGCTCCCACAGCACGAGGCATTTGTCCCGCCGTAGAAGAAATTCCTCCGATAGAATTATACAATTTGGTTTGGTCGAGCCATTTTCCTGCTGAATCCAACCAACGAGTAGCGTGGTGATTATTCATTGTCCGTCCGCCTGTGTGAGGGTCGAACGCAATGTCGGGATGTCCGTAAAGTTGCGAGAAATATTGTGTCCAAGTCATATCCCCAACTGCCGCCACAATGGTTTGGTCACGGTAATAGCCCGAAATAAAATCGCCCGCTTGCATAGCACGAGCCAGAGCAATTTGGCACATTTCCTTGCCATCGCCATAAATTCCAAATTTGGCATGACCCGAAAAAACCTCTTTTCTGACCAACAAACTACATTCTCGGCTCATACGAGCGAGGTGATAATCAGCCAAGACTGATTCTTTGCTAAACGTTAGGACTTCGGAGAGTAGTGTGTTTTCCAATGGGCTTTTATTTCGATGTTTAGGGTTGGGTACTCAATAATAAATTTGGGCAGTGTTGTGCTTCGATTTTCACTCAAAAATACAAAAAATTAATTAGTACAACAAACAATATACTCAGAAGCCAACGTTATCAACTATTGTTAATGATTTGTTAAAGATTGGCAAAGATTTTGCAAACTTATTCATAGCATATACATTTGTTCTGTAGAATTGAGAATAGCTTTGAGAAATGAGTAGAAAGCAATGAGTTTTCAGAATATTTTTTACGGAATATTTTAAATAACTTGCCCATAAATCTTTTCAAAGTCAAACAATTCTAAGTCATTTTTAATTCAATTGTGTTTTTGTTTTGGGAAATTATTAGCAACTATTAATTATTTTCTATTCATTATTCACTAAAAAAGGTATCATAAACATTAAAAACAAATCAACATTAATCATGAAAAAATTACTTTTTATTTTCGCATTTTTGTTCGTAGCTACATTTGCTAACGCACAAGGAGTTATCAAATTCAAAACTGAATCTCACGATTTCGGTAAAGTGGAAGAAGGTGTTCAGGCAGCTTATACTTTCGAGTTTACTAACACAGGAACTGCTCCCGTAGTAATCTCTAACGCACAGCCTTCATGCGGTTGCACTACTCCAGATTGGACAAAAGAGCCAGTAATGCCAGGTAAAACAGGTTTTGTAAAGGCTTCTTTCAATTCATCAGGTCGTCCAGGAAACTTCAACAAAAATATCACAGTTATCAGTAATTCTGAGACTCCACAAATTGCTTTAACTATTAAAGGTGAGGTAAATCCAAAAGCTGCTGCTCCAGAAAAAGCTGCTGAGCCAGCACCAGCACCAGTGGTTTCAAAGGTAGTTCCTGCGGCTGCACCAGTTGCTGCTCCAGCACCTGCAAAAACTGCTGTAAAGAAGAAATCAGGTAAATAATATTATTGGTACACGGTGAACGGTAAAAGTTAAACGGTTGTACTTGAAAAATCCCCACGGACATATTGATGTTTGTGGGGATTTTTTGTTATTATAAGATTATGTAACTACCTTAAACTATTTATTATTCACTATCAAAATTCATTAAAATGAAAGCTGTACTTTGTAAAACCTACGGACCACCCGAAACCCTTGTGGTTGAGGAAATTGCGTCTCCCACTGCCTCCACAGGAAAGGTCGTTATCAGTGTAAAAGCCTGTGGCGTAAATTTCCCTGATACACTGATTATTCAAGGGAAATATCAAATAAAGCCACCGATGCCATTTTCACCAGGTGGAGAAGTTTCGGGAATAATTAAGGAAGTAGGAGAGGGGGTTTCTCATTTGAAAGTAGGTGATAAAGTATTTTCTTTAACGGGTTTTGGCGGTTTTGCCGAAGAAGTAGAAGCCGATGCCAAAACGACCTTATTGATGCCCGAAGGTTTAGATTTTATTACTGCTTCGTCTGTGATGTACACCTATGGAACGTCTTATCATGCCTTGAAAAATCGGGCAGAATTGAAAGCTGGCGAAACATTATTAGTCATGGGAGCAGCAGGAGGCGTAGGTTTGGCGGCGGTAGAATTAGGCAAAATCATGGGAGCTAAAGTAATTGCGGCGGCTTCGACAGATGAAAAATTGGAGCTTTGTAAAAAATACGGAGCTACTGATACCATCAATTATTCGACCGAAGATTTGAGAGAACGCATCAAGGAAATCACAGGGGGCAAGGGCGTGGACGTAATCTATGACCCCGTGGGAGGAAAATATACCGAACCCGCTTTTCGCTCGATTGCTTGGAAAGGGCGTTATTTAGTGATTGGTTTTGCAGCAGGCGATATTCCAAGTTTGCCCTTGAATTTACCTTTACTGAAAGGAGCTTCGGTAGTGGGAGTATTCTGGGGAGCATTTGCCGCCAACGAACCCAAAGAAAGTTTTCAAAACTTCAAGGAGCTTTTGGGCTTTATTGCCCAAGGAAATCTAAAACCTCACATCCATGCCCAATACACTTTCGAGCAAGCATCAGAAGCATTGTATGAAATGCTGGATCGAAAAGTGATGGGGAAAGTGGTGATTGTCAGTTAATAATTAATTACCTCAGCTCTCTCGGAGTATCTTTCAAAGCATATCTCAGCACTACTTTTTTCTTGGAAACATTCTCTAAAAAAGGTTTCAAAATTTGTTCCGCAGATTTTTTTGTTTGTTCCAAGATGCCCATTGATTGGGCATTTTGGACAATTTCTCCCTCGGCTTTTTTAAAGGCTTGGTCAATCAAAACTCCTTCGTCCAAAAAAGCATATTCTGTATTATAAACCTTTGATTTTGAGTGGTCTATCTTGTAATTGCAAATCTCTGGCTCTGGCAAATGCACCACCAAAGTATCCGAACCTTCTTCAATATCTGCCACTCTAATTTTGGTTAAATCCAAGCAACCCGTTGCCTCTCCCGATACTATCAAAAGCACTTTAGCATCGGGCAGTAAATCCTTCTTGATTTTACTCTCTACTACATCTCTGAAATTGTATTTTACCAGTTCCAACTTGCCCATAGACGTGATTTGTTGCAATAAAACATTGTGCGAAACCTCTACGTCGCCACTGCCAAAAGGGTTTTTGAAGCCTTTGACCTTCTCCCAAACGAAAACCGAAAGGGCAATAATCAACAATAAAGGAATAAGACGAATGAGTTTGCGAAGCATAATTTCGATAATTATTACCACATAGGGAGGATAGGAAAGATAGGTTTTTAGAGTTTGTTTTTTTGTACCCGTGGCTGGTGTCTTCACCAGTCCACATTGGCGTAAGCTCGGAGTCCAATTTGCTTTCGCCAATGTGGACTGGTGGGGACACCAGCCACGGATTAGATTTTAAAAAACTGTATTCATAAAACATTCTCTAAAAACTATCTTTTCTACCCTCCCTATATGGTGAAAAATGTAGTAAGTTTAATAGACAAATCTCTAAAAATATTCTCTAAAAACCTAACCTTCCTATCCTGCCTATGTGGTAATGTTAATTTTTTTTACAGTGAATATTTCGCTAATTTGCATCCCTTAATTTTTCCAGAAATACATGAAAATTCTGCATACTGCCGACTGGCATTTGGGTAAAAAACTTTATAAACAAGAACTTACGGAAGAGCATCAACTCTTTTTTGAATGGCTCATTCAAACCATCAAAGAGCGTAAAATTGACGTTTTATTGATTTCGGGAGATGTTTTTGACCTATCAAATCCACCAACCGAGGCTCGTGCCTTATATTATTGGTTTCTTCGGAAAATGATTGAGCAAAAATGTAAAATCATCATCACGGGTGGCAATCATGATTCGGCTTCAATGCTGAATGCCCCTAAGGATATTTTGGCAATGTTGGACGTAGTGGTTATTGGCGGAGCAACTGCCAATATTGAGGATGAAATTATTGATTTGGGCGAAGTCATTATTTGTGCAGTTCCTTACCTCAGAGACATGGACATTCGCCAAGCCGTTCAAGCCGAAAGCGTAGAAGGCAGAATAGAATCGGTACGAAATGGCATCAAAAATCACTACGATATTTTAGCAAATATTTGTCGTGAACGCTATACGGGTATGCCTGTGATTGCGATGGGGCATCTGTATGCTCAGGGTTCAATAACGTCTGAGTCGGAAAGGGAAATTCAAATTGGCAATTTGGCCGCTTTTGGCGAAGCAGATTTTTCAGAAACCTTTGATTACGTGGCTCTGGGGCATATTCACCGCCCGCAAAGAGTAGGAGGGAAGGAGCATATTCGTTATTCGGGTTCGCCAATTGCTTTGAGTTTTAGTGAAAAAGATGACTTGAAAATTGTGATTGAATTGGAAATTTCTTCTGGGAAAATTCAGAAAATAGAGGAAATAGCCGTTCCAAAATTTAGGATTCTCAAAAAAATGACGGGTGATTTCTTGAAAATGAAAAGCCTTCTGACGGGTTTTTCACATGAATCGGTTTTAAGAGCATTTTTAGAAATTGAAGTAGTGGAAGAATTGTATAATCCATTGCTTATCAGAGAATTAAACGAAATCGTTACCATTTTTGACGATGAAAAAACGATGATTCTCAAACACCGAATCAGGTTTAATAATGAGATAAGTAGCACCGACCAACTTTTTCACGAAGGTCAAAATATTGACGACATCAACGAAACCGATATTTTGATGAAGCGTTTGGAAAAAGAAAATGGATTATCAGAAGAACATCGTATTCTTTTGATAGAGGCATTTACTGAATTATTGCAACAGGTTAAAGAGGAAAACTAAATGAAAATCAATAAAATATATCTCAAAAATATCAACTCATTCAAGGGCGAACACCTCATTGATTTTGGAATAAATCCGCTTTCAAATGCGGGGCTTTTTGCTATTGTTGGACCTACGGGTGCGGGTAAATCTACGCTTTTAGATGCCATCACTTTGGCGTTATTTAACCGTATTCCAAGGTTTGATAAAAAGGTTTCCAAAGACCTTGTAGGTGCGGGTGGTTCCATCCTTACTCGGGGCGAGCGAGAATGCTCAGTTGAAGTTGAATATACCTCAAAATCAGGAACTTATATCTCAAAATGGTGGATAAGTATTAATAAAAATAACAACCTCAACGATTATGGAATGGAAGTTGTCGACAAAAATACTGACCTACCCATTACCCATAAAAAGACCGAAGTACCCGAAAAAAATCAGCAAATTATTGGCTTGAGTTACGACCAATTTGTCAAATCTATTTTGCTTTCTCAAGGCGAATTTTCAAAATTTTTAAAGTCGGGAAAAGACGAACGAGGGAAACTTTTGGAAGACATCACAGGAATGCAAATTTACCGACAATTAGGTCAAAAAGCATTTCAGATTTTCAAAGAAAAAGGCGTTGTTTTGACTGATAAAAGGCAACAAAAAGCTCGAATTTCTGAAAAATTAGTATCCGAAGAAATTGAGCAGAAATGGACTAATGAAGTGGTTGAAAAAAGCGAAATCATCAAGCAAACCGAAGAGAAATTAGAACTTTACAGAAATAAAATTTCATTGAAAAATGAATTGAAAAACCTTCGAGAAACTATTGACCAAAAGGAAACCGAAAAGGTAAAAATTCAAGCAGAATGGCGATATTTTGAAGAAAATAAATCTCCTATTTTACAAAATCATGAAGCTGCCGAACCTTTTAAAGATGAGATTTTAAAGTGTAGAAATGAGGAGAAAATTTTAGCAGAACTTGAAAAACGATTAGAAGAAGAAAAACAAAATTTACTGAATAATAAGGAAAAACTCTCTGAAAATTTTCAAGCAATTGAATTATTCACTAAAACATCCATCAGTACAGAAAATGTCTTGCAAGTTCTTCAAGATTTTAGGGCTAAAGTTTCAGATTTGATTAGCCAACAGCGAGAACAAGAAAATTTGCTTTTACCTACCAAAAATCAGATTGACGAACTCATAAAGTCCTCCAAAGAACTCAATGATATAAAGCTGAATGACCTTTCAGCGGAAACGCTAAATTTGATTACTGAAAAAGCAAAAAATCTAAAAAATCAGCAAGAAAATTGGCTCAAAATTATTGGTAATGATGATGATAAATCTCTGGAATATCAAAAAGGAAAATTTGAAACGGAACGCTCTTATTTCAATCAATTAAAAATCTTCATTAAAGAATATGGCGATGTTCAGAAAGAATTGAAAGATGCGAAAGACGAAGAAGACAAACAAAATAAATTCATTCTTGATAATACGCCAATTCTTGAAAATATACAAAAAGAATCGAAAGAGATTGAGGCTTTAATTGAAAAATTGGAGCTTGAAAAAAGTAGATTAGGGCAATCATTTAATTTTGATAAAGAACGAGATAATCTCCTGAAAAAAGATGAACCTTGTCCGCTTTGTGGGTCACTGGAACATCCTTTTCTGAGTCATTACGCCAATAATTATGTAGAAATAGACCAACAAATTATTGCCGAAAAATTAAAGCAAAAAGAGCAAGTAAAACAACTCAATTCTATTGTTTTAAACATTGGAACGGCAAGACAAAGTGTAGAAAAAGAGAGCCAAAGAACCGCTGTTTATACGATAAAAAGAGATGAAATACTATTAAATATCAAGTCTGTCAAGCATAATTTAGGGCTTGAAGAAATAGGGAAAATTACGTGGGTTGATGAACAAATTCTTCTGAAAGATTCTCAAATAAATGCAGTTGGGCTTTACGAAAAATCAATGTATGAGGTTAAAAATTTTAGAATATTATATCAACTAATTGAGAAATTTATCAAATCCCAAGATACAAACAGTCAGTTAAAAGTTGATATAAAATCCTTATATTCAGGCAATAATATTAATGCTGATTGTGATAAATTGCAAGGTGTTTTATCTGAATTGAATACTAAAATTATTTCAGGAAATGTAGCCATTAATAAATTAGATGAAGAAATTAAATCAAAATCAGTAGTTTTTTTATCCATCAAAGAAAGATTGTTAGGACAAATACAGTCTGGTGGATTTGTTGATTTTATGGATTTGGAAAAGCACCTACTCAGCCCCGACCAAGTAAAAGCAATCAGGGATGAAAGAGAGCGTATCACAACGCAGATAAATACGCTTTCAAAACTATTGGAAGAAAATAAAAATAATAGCCAATCCAAGGCTAAATTAGATAATCCAGAAGTATCAATTGACGATTTGAATGTGGGAGTTTTGGACTTACAAACTCAGAAGCAGGTTGTTGATAAAGAACTAAGTGAAATTAAGATTCAGTTGGGCTTTTTAGCATCTTACAAAACTGAAATTAAATCGCTTAATGAGGAGATTTTAAACTTAGAAAAGTCTAATTTGAAATGGGAACTATTAGACCGTTATATTGGCGATGCCGAAGGAAAGAAATTTAGCACTTTTGCGCAAGGATTGACGCTTTCGAGACTGATTGCACTTTCAAATAAACGATTATCTGAACTCTCTGACCGCTATCTTTTGGATAAACCAAACGAAAAAGAAGACGATGAATTGATGGTGATTGACCAATATATGGGCAATGAACGGCGGTCGGTTAAGACACTTTCGGGCGGGGAAACTTTTTTGATTAGTCTTTCATTAGCTTTGGCATTATCAGATTTAGCTTCTCGAAATGTCCGATTAGAAAGCCTTTTCATTGATGAAGGCTTCGGAACACTCGACCCTGAAACCTTAGAAATTGCTCTATGTACGCTCGAAAAATTGCAACAAGAAGGACAGAAAAATATCGGAATTATCTCGCACGTTGAGTCCATTAAGGAACGCATTTCTACTCAAATCAGGATGCAAAAAGACAGTCGAGGGTTCAGTAAAATAGAAATTTATTAACATGAATATCCTAATTTTCCATAATTCAATTCTCCCCGTCAGCAAATACGGTGGCACAGAACGCATTGTCTATTGGCTGGGCAAGCAATATGCTCTCATGGGGCATAAAGTTACGTTTCTTTGTCAGGCGGGTTCTGTCAGCGAATTTGCCCGAATGATTGCCTATAATCCAGCCATTTCATTTAATGAACAAATCCCTGATGATATAGATGTGCTTCATATTGATTTTAAACCTCTGCAACCGCTGAAAAAACCCTATATTGTTATGCTTCAAGGCAATGCAGATTACGGTGTAAACTTGGATTTGAATACCATTTTTGTTTCAAAAAATCACGCAAATCGTTATAATTCAGAAGCTTACGTCCATAATGGCTTGGATCTTTCCGATTATGGGAAACCCACCTTTACCCAAAATAGAACTCATTTACACTTCTTAGCAAAGGCTTCTTGGCGGCTCAAAAATGTGAAAGGAGCAATAGAATTAGCTCGAAAAACGAATAATAAATTAGCCGTTTTGGGGGGAACAAGACTCAATATCAAGATGGGATTTAGATTTACGCCATATCCAAGCATCCAGTTTTACGGCATGGTGGGGGGCGAAGAAAAGAATCATTTGCTGAATAATTCTAAGGGCTTATTGTTCCCCGTTTTGTGGCACGAACCCTTCGGAATTGCCCTGATTGAAAGCCTGTACATGGGCTGTCCCGTATTCGGAACGCCCTACGGTTCACTGCCTGAACTGATTACGCCAGAAGTAGGGTTTTTATCCAACAAAAAATCGGAATTGATTACTCAAATATCTGATATTGAGCGGTTTGATAATAAAATATGTTCGGAATATGTGGCCGATAATTTTACAATTCGCCATACTGCCGAGGCTTATTTGAAATACTATGAAGTAGTTTTGAATGGAAAAACAATTAATCACACGCCGCCAAAACAATTAGAAATGCAACCAAAATTTTTAGCGTTTGAATAAAACTATGGTTCTTCTGAGACCTGTCAAGTTTCCGAAAACCTGACAGGTCTGCTTATTTTAAAGCGAGTGTCGCCCAGCCGATATCCGATAGCCAAGTGCCGACAGCCACTAAATTATTTTACCTCAAAAACCGCCTCCCCAATTCTATATCCTTCTGCGTATAGCTCAATGATATGCTTGCCTTCTTTGTATGCCTGCCCACGACTGTACACAAACTCGACCGACTGATGCGAGTTGTTGTAAATCACTTTTTGCTTGGCGGTATAAGTAGTTTCTTTGCCTTTGTAACTAAATGTTCCCGAACCTGTTGCCATGTCCGCAACCGTTGCTCCGCTTGGGTCGAGGATTCTTAAATAAATCGTTTTAGCTTCCCAAGTTGTTACAGAATTTTCCTGTAAATAAAACGTTATGCGCACTTTATCTACTTTTTTTGACCGATAAACACCCCCATCGCTTTCTTTTCCTTTGGTCGAAATGGCATAACTATTGATACTTTCCGCCCGCAATGCCGCCGCTTGTGATACTTTATCGCTCAGTTCACGATTCCGAGCCTCGGCTTCTTTGGCACGGTCGGCCAGTTCTTTCTGCTTAATCGTAAAAGTGGTTGCGGAATCGCTGAGGGCTTTTTGGGCGAAAGAAATGCCTTCCAAAAGGTTCTGGGTTTCCTTACTCAAGGAGTCATTTTTGGCTGCCAAAATTCCATTCTCTTTGCGTAAAGTATATAGTTGGGCATCTTTCTGCCCCAATAAAGTAACATAATCTTTAATTTTAGATTGATACTTTTTGGCTGAGAAACCGTCCATTTTCTGCAGGGCAATTTTATCGGCTTGCAATTGTGTTCTTGCTTTTACCAATTCGTCAATATTGCCGCCCAATCGCTTTATTTCGACAATTTTGTTATTTAATTGGTTTTCAATCGAGTCTAATTTTGTATTGGTTTGCAGTAATTCTTTGGCTTGCGATGTACTAATTTCCTCTACTTTATAATTTCGCTGACGTTCCTGAAAATATAAAAAGCCCAAGGCCGTAGCTAATATAGTTAGTACCGCAATGGCAATTTTGAGTTTATTTTCGCTTTGTCTATTAGGATTATACTCCATTTTTTGGATGAGTGTGATAATTATGGGTTGTGTTCAATTTACGGTAAACCATTAAAGATAAACGGTTCACGATAAAAAGCAAAATATTTTGGTGATAAAAAATTGGAATACAAATTTAGGGGAATTATTGATAAATCATTTACAATAGTCGTTTCTAAGGTTGATTTTGTTTATCACATAGGTAAGATAGTGATGATAGATTTAGTGTTTTAAATTACTTTTCCCAAAACCTAAACGTAAATCTAATCTATATGGTAAATAAGTTTATTCCACTAAATAGAACGTTTTTTTAAGTTTTTTATTTATAACAATTACTAAAAATTGAGGTTAATTTTGTTAATAACTAACCACATAGATATGATAGGGACGATAGAATTTATAAACAGAAAATGTTTTACTTAAAAAAACCTATCTTTTCTATCCTACCTATGTGATAAAAACTCATTAAAATATGGCTATTGCTCAAAATATACAAAATATCAACTCCTCATTAGCTGGCACATCAGCCCGCTTAATTGCCGTTACCAAAACTAAACCAATCGAAGACTTACAAGATGCTTATGATGCAGATTGTAAGATTTTTGGCGAAAATAAGGTGCAAGAAATGGTGCAAAAATGGGAAGTTTTACCCAAAGATATTGAATGGCATCTTATTGGACATTTACAGTCTAATAAAGTAAAATATATGGCTCATTTTGTGGCTATGATTCATTCAATTGACTCTTTAAAATTACTACAAGAAGTTGATAAACAGGCTCTTAAAAACGAAAGAGTCATTGATTGTCTTTTGCAAATTTATATTGCCCAAGAAGAAACAAAATTTGGATTATCCCCAGAAGAAGCTATTGAAATTTTAGATTCAGAAGAATTTAAAGCCATGAAAAATATTAGGATTGTGGGCGTAATGGGTATGGCAACTAATACCGATAATCAGGAGCAAATCAGGTTAGAATTTAGGAGTTTGAAAACATTTTTTGATACCTTAAAATCAAAATATCACGATACCAATAATCTTCAATTGCGTGAAATTTCAATGGGAATGTCAGGAGATTATCTGATTGCCGCTCAAGAAGGCTCAACGCTGGTACGAGTGGGTTCGGCTATTTTTGGAAGTAGGTGATTGGGGAATTAGGAATTAGATAAAAAAAATAGGGATTAAGTGGAACCCATTTTTGACAAAATCAAGTTATTCCTAATTCCTAATTGGTTACGCACCCCGCCTAATTCCTAATTCAATACCATTTTCGGAAAACGGTACATTTGTGAATCATACACCATCAATTGGTCGATTTCTAATTCAAAATAGGGGTACAGAGGCGAGCGTTCTAATATTTTATGAATATCACTTTTGCTTTTCCCATTCATCGTAATCCACCCTCTTCCCGACTCCGCAGAGATGGCATAAGAATCAATCACGCACTTCAAAATCAACTCATTTATAATTGAACGGTGTTTTGGCACAAGACTCATAAAGACTTCATCAACACTAAAAAACACGGTTACTTGATATTTGTTCATACTTCGCTCGTTATTGTATGGTAAATATACCCAAATTTTATTGATAATTAATAGGGAAAAGCAGTTCGCTGCCCGATTAATAGTTTAACGTGAGATTATTCTAAAAAGTTTATATTAAATACGGAAGGCCTCGTTCAAAACGAAGCCTTCCGTATTTAATATTCTAAAACTGTTCACTAATTAATTATCCATTATTCACTAATTAAACCGTTCCCATCACATAAATCTCCCCTTTGGGTCCTGCTTCGGTGGTGCTTCCGCCCGTATTTTCCAACGATATCGCAAAGGCAAAGGGTTTGGCAAACGACTTCATTTTCAAGATATTAGCCGTTCCCGCAATCATACCTGCATCCACGGGTTTACCGTCCACAATTGCCCATAATTGATATTGTTTTCCTTTCGGAGCCTCTGGTAAATTCAAGGCAGAAAGATAAACTTCTTGTCTAACTTTATCAAAATAAATCAAGGCTTTTGAATTAGGAGAAGCTGGTTGCCCCAATAACTTAATCACCTTAAAGTCAGCATCTTGCAGAATAGCTATTTCTTCTTGATAACTGGCTTTGATAGCTTTATTCTCTTGGGCAAATATCTGATTTTGACTTTCCAGAGCGACTATTTTATCCTCTGAATTTTTCCAATTATTAAAGAAAAAGATGTTTGCTCCCACGCTCAATGCCAATAATGCCCAAGAAGCCGCCATACTGAAAATAGATTTCTGTGGCTTGGTATTATTTAATTGAACAAGGTTATTTCTTGTGTTTTGTAATGGTTGTTCTTCAAAAACCGCTGCCATGATTTTACCTTTCAAAGCAGCGGGTGGTTGTTTTTCGTATTGCAATGCGTAATTTTCGAGTGTGCCTCTGATGGCTTCCAGTTCTATTTCAACTTCTGGATGCTCCAAAACCATACGCTCTACCTCCGCCGACTCCCCGACGGTGGCAATGCCCAACACGTAGCTTTCTAAAATCCCTGATTCTATATATTCTTTCGTATTCATATCAATTTATCTAAAATTCCAAACCACAAAATCATAATCATTTCCACAAAATACTGTCTCAAATGTACAATGGCAGCTTTTACTCGTGTCTTTACTGTTCCCAACGGAATGCCAAACTCTTCGGCAACTTCTGCCTGAGTGTATCCCTGAAAATACAATAAATCAATCATCTGGCGGTGTTCGGGACGAAGGTTTTCTACAACCTTTTTCAAGCCGATTGCGTCAATATCAAACTGGCTACTTGCCTGATTATCAATAATTTCAACGGTAGAATCTAAGTCCTGATTCCGTTGTGAATTCTGAAAATCTTGTGAACGGATTTTGTCAATGGCAGTATTGCGTGCCACGTTCAGCATCCAAGTAAACAGTGTTCCTTTGGTGCGATTATACCCTTCGATATTCTTCCAAATCTTTACGAAGGAATCTTGCATTACATCGGCAGCGATTTCTTCTGTACGCACTATCTTCAGAATAACCCCGTATAATGCCGATGAATAATTGTCGTACAAGATGGAAAAGCCCCTTTCGTCTTTGCTTTGCAGCATAAGCACAAGGTCTCCTTCATCAATAATAGTTTTACGTTTAGACATGAGTGTTCTCTCTCAATGAATGAATCCTGTGTTAAATTCATTCTGATTAAATGGCTTAATAAAGATAATGGGAATATTTTTAAGTATTGACAGATGGGTATCAAGTATTGAAATTTTTAATAAACTAATTAAAAATTTTAAAGAAAAACATCTCAATTTCAGAGGGGACTATGCTTAAATGGGTAGAAAAATACAATAAATTGATCATAATTATTATTTTCAGATAAAGGGTGATTTTCAAGAGAAATCTAAAAAACAAAGGACTTTCAGAGCTGAAAGCCCTTTGTGTATTACCCATTATTAAACCACACCTGTCTATTAGGCGTGGAGAGGGAATATTCTCCGTCTCCCTCCATACCTAATTTTTACATCTTTGGCAAAACTACCGCATCAATCACGTGAATAACACCGTTAGACTGGTTCACATCATACGTTGTGATGTTTGCCATATTTCCACCTTCGTCTTTCAATACAATATTGTGCATTCCGTTCATCATAGCAGTCAATGTTCCACCGCTTACGGTTTTCAAGACTGCCTTTCCGCCACCCGCTTTGATAGCCTTTGTGATGTCGTCATAATTCATTTTACCTGCCACCACATGATAAGTCAAAACTTTTGTTAAAGTTGCTTTATTCTCTGGCTTCAACAAAGTTTCTACGGTACCTGCTGGCAAGTTTTCAAAAGCATCATTCACTGGTGCAAACACCGTGAAAGGTCCTTTAGATTGTAGTGTTTCTACTAAACCTGCTGCTTTCACAGCCGCTACCAATGTAGTGTGAGATTTAGAATTTACCGCATTTTCTACAATGTTTTTAGTTGGATACATGGCTTCAGAACCTACAGTTACTGTTTGTGCATTTGTAGTGAACGCCAATACTCCCATCGCCATTCCTAATAATAGAGTTACTTTTTTCATTTCGTTTGTTGATATTTAATTTTGTCGTTTGTTGATTTAATAAACTTTACAAACAGATTTACGCAGAAGATTGCGACTTGGATTTATCAAAGAGAAAAAAAAATAAAAAGCTAAAAAGCGAAGGGGGATAAGCGAAAT
>JANPGQ010000493.1:0-1745 GCA_031423975.1 Cytophagales bacterium
AATGCTACGAAAATTAGCTGAAAGAGATAACTTAGATTTGAGTATTGAAATTCAAAATGCTATCGTTCAAAAATTATCATTTTGCCTCCCTTATTTCTTGCAAATAATGTTCGAGAAAATTAGTTATCTATTTGAAGTTGAGGAACTTGCATTGAATACTGAAATTGTAGAGATTGCCTATAAAGCCTTAATTAACGAAAAGCATTTTAATACTTGGGATGAAAGAATACAAGAACAATATGGCGATTTGAGTAACCAAGCATTTGCCTTGCTCAAACACATTTGTCAAGAAAATCAAGGAAGTAAGAGAGAGAATTTGATTAATGTTCTTTCAGCCCAAAGTCAAAATATAGAAGAAGCTGAAAATGCCGTGGCTCATCTACTTTATATGTTAAAAAATGACGGATATTTGATGGAAGAAAACAATCTCTATCTTTTCCGTTCACCTTTATTGAGAGATTTTTGGTTTAACCGATTCACGAAATGAAAAAATTAGAATTAACTAAAATTGGTCTCTTTAATCCAGGGCGATTGACCGATGAAGAAATTGAAATGAGTTTTGTTACTCGAATTGCTTTTTTTCGATATATCTTCAAAAAAATCATTGCTGAAAAACCTAATTCTATTCCACAACATCATTTGGTGATTGGACAAAGAGGTATGGGCAAAACTTCACTCTTGGTTAGGATTGCGGTTGAACTTCGTAAGCAACCATATAGAGATAATTTTATTGCTCTCACTTTTCCCGAAGAACAGTATAATATTGATCGTCTTTCAAAGTTTTGGCTTAATTGCTTAGATGCACTTGCTGATGCTTTGGATAGAGAAAGCCAAACAGAATTTACAAAAATTTTGGATGCTGAAATTGATGGTATTGCCAAAAGTCATCATCAAGAAAATAATGCCATTTATGCCATTTTTGAGCAATGGACAAGGAAAACTAATCGAAGACCTGTTCTATTGGTAGATAATTTAAACCTCATTTTTGATAAAATATCCAAAGAAGAACAACATCAATTACGAGCCATTTTAATGAGTAATAATGCTCCAATTATGTTGGGAGCAAGTGCCACTACAATTGATGATACGGTCGATTATGGAGCGGCTTTTTATGATGCTTTTTCAATACAATATCTCAAAAAACTAACGCTTGATGAGAGCATTGAGGTTTTGCAAAACTTGGCAAAAATTACTGGCAAGAAAGATTTTGAACAAATTATTTATAAAAACAAAGCTCGTTTAGGAGCATTATACGAACTCACAGGCGGAACGCCACGTACCATTTCGATGCTCTTTCCTTTAATTCAAGATGGATTTAGTGCTGAAATACAAACTGATTTAGATGCACTTTTAGACGTAGTAACGCCCCTTTACAAAGCACGTTTTGAAGAACTCCCTACCCAATTACAAGTAGTTTTGGATGCCATAGCCTTGCATTGGGAACCTATGACAATTGAGCAATTAAGACACGTTACCCAATTAGAAAATGCCCAACTTTCTCCCCAATTAAAGCGATTGGTGGACGTTGGTTGGCTACAAAAATTAGATGCTTTTGAAGCAAAAGGCTCAGCCTACGAACTCTCAGAGCGTTTTTTTAACATTTGGTACTTAATGCGAAGAAGTAGCCGTCGCCAAAAAAGAGAGTTGTATTGTTTGAGTAAATTTTTAGAATCTATGTATGGCGAAGAGGTAGAAAATATGGCATATATCAGATTAAAATACAGTAATAATTCTAAAAATCAAAT
>JANPGQ010000494.1:0-2815 GCA_031423975.1 Cytophagales bacterium
ACCAATATGCACCGTGCTTACGAGCGAGTAAAAGTGGATGAAACGGGTTTTGGCACATTCATTTCTGGCCCTTCCAAAACAGCTGATATTGAGCAAAGTTTAGTCATTGGCGCTCACGGGGCGAGGGGTTTAGTGGTGTATGTGTTGGCTGATTAAATCATACTTCCCGAAAATACAATACCCACAATGGATATTGTTTCGGGAAGTATAATTTCAATCAAAATAATCAATTTTTAATGACCTTCTTCGTAATAATATTTTCCCCAGCTTTGAATTTTAAAATATAAGCTCCTGAATTAAAGCTACTCATATCTATCATTCCTTCGTGCGTTTGTGAGGGTATTGAAATATTCTGATTCACTTGCTCTTTTCCCATCGAATTATACATTGTCAAATTTAAAGTTGATGGTTCATTACTTAGTATTTTCCAGTAGCAAAGCCCCGTGGTAGGGTTCGGAAAGACGTTGATAAATACTTCCTCACTATCCGTTCCTTCGCTTACGATACGTGCGTTTGCTTCTTTTTGATTTTGTTTATACACATCAGTCATTGGTATAGAATTACCTTTTTTTGCAGTATCTATTTTCACCATTTGAAGGGTACGAATGCTGGTACAATTAGCATTTTTGCCCGACTCACAAGCCACATAATAGGCAGTATCAGTCTTTAATTTAGGCGTTCTAAGATTACCTGAGCTCAATGAAATTCCGCCAGTTGCAGTGGCGTACCAATTGGGCGTACCTGCCTTACAAGTAGCGATTAATGTTACGGCAGAACCCGTTTTCACTTTGGTCTCGAGGGCAACGGGGGCTTCCAAAGTAATTACGTTTTTGATAATAACTGCTACTCTTGGACTTTCACAACCAAAGACGGTTTGTGATGCGTAGTAAGTCTTTTTCTCTGCCAATTTTATTGTATCGGCATATATTTTTCCTACTTTCAGCGAATCGAACCATTTGATATTTGTGCCTATGGCGGTTAAATCTGCAATAGTGGAGGCACTACAAAAATATTGAATAGTATCTGCCACGGGTTTAGCTAAATCACGCATAGAAGTCCCCGTTACCACTAATGACAACAAGCGAGCAGAATCGGGCGAAGTTTTGCTTTTACGAAGAAAGATTTTATATTTTTCTCCCTTTTTTGCCGAGTCAATTTTTACTTGTCTATAATTATTTCCGTTGCCATCAAACCATGTGGTTTCCTTAGTGGCGTCTGCGGTTCGGTTTGCTATGCTTACGGGCTTCCAAGCACGAAAAGTGGTATTTTTTGTTACATTTTTCACAATCATATCGTAGTCATAAATCAACCTCGAAACAGTAGGGTCAATGCCGTCTTTGATAGTTTGTTCAACACCTTCAATATCCGTCCAAGCGATAGACACAATCAAAGGCGAACACCCACTGGCAGTAACTTCTCTTGAAATTTCGACAAGTGTATCGGCAGGAAATTTAAAAGCCATTTCTTCGATATATGCGCCTCTGGAAGCAGTATCTGAAACAACATAAGATTTCTTAACCAATGAATCCGCAAGAGCAAGGGCTTTTTTCCGAGCAACGGAATCAATAGTGGTCGTTTTCTTGATGGTCGTATCTAACACAATAGGTTTTACGGTATTGCCGATAATACTTTTGTATTTGATAGCGTTGGCGGCTTTTTCAATATCCAACAATCCCCAACCAAATTTAGGGTCGGGCCCTGGCTGACCTAAGTCTTCGGCAGTTCCCAACATCAAGGCTTTTAGGGTAGAAGATTTCAGGTAGGTTTTGTAAAGGCTGTAATAATATTGTTGTAACAAAAGCCCCGCTCCTGCTGCTGCTGGGGCGGCATAAGAAGTTCCCTGAGAGTTAATTACACCGCTGTATGCAGTATCTGAGGGTGTTTTGGTTTTTTTATCCGCAAATAGAGAGGAATTTATTCCCGTTCCCTTGGCTACGATTTCGGGCTTGACACGTCCATCATCAGTGGGTCCCCAATTGCTATAATCAGACATTGTTTTGTCGCCATTAACCGCCCCAACAGTCATTACATTTTTTGATGCCGAAGACCCCGTAATGATGTCATAACCCAATTTTGCTTTTCGGTTTCCGCTGTCTTCTTGTTCGTTGCCAACGGCTACGAAGGGTAAATAATTGGGTAAACTTCGGGTAAGAAAATCCCAGTTTTTAGCCGTTTCATCATACGCCCCGAAAATCCAAGTGGCAGTGGTCGTATCGTTGGTATATCCATACGAATGGTTAGAAATTAGGTATCCTTTCAAGCCAAATTCAGCCATTTCCTGCAAATCACTATTCCAGTCATAACAAAGGGCTTTTGCTCCGTAGGCAACACCCCGAGGCTTGTTTGGAAGGTTTTTCCCTACTATTGTCCCCGTTACGTGGGTCATATGATTATTACCCGCATAGGTTTTGTTTGCTCCAACACCATCCAATGTTTGGTTGGCTTGCATGGTTACTTTTCCAGATAAAAGTTCGTGCGTTGCTCGTACTTCACCGCCATCCCAAACCCCCACAACCATACTATCGCCTGTGATGTTTGCTCCCATAGAACCCCCTTTATACAATTGTTCGGCTTTGATTAAAGTAGCAGATTCTCGGTTTTTGGTATTGATATAAACAGGCTTACCGCTATTATCAATATGATGGAGATAATGCAGAGAACCATTTTTTTCAAAACTTCTCTTCACCTTCGGATTCTTTTTCAAATAATCCTGTACTTTTTTTTCAGAATCATTAAAGCGATTCTGAAACGTTGATTTCAATTGTTCCGCTTTCTGCTTACTGATTGAATCAACATTTTTTGCTCTTTCTTCGGC
>JANPGQ010000495.1:0-3783 GCA_031423975.1 Cytophagales bacterium
TATTGTGAAACTTTATGATGAAGTCTAAATCATTTCCCTTCCGATTCGTCGGGATGACAGACTCCGAAGTCAAAATTTTAAATTCAAAGCAATAAGCCGTCCTGCATCACCAATTTTCTATCTGCCATATTGGCTAAATCTTCATTGTGTGTAACGATTACGAAAGTTTGCTTGAATTTATCTCTTAAATCAAAAAATAATTGGTGAAGTTCTTGGGCATTTTTAGAGTCTAAATTCCCCGAAGGTTCATCCGCAAAAACGATTAAAGGCGAGTTTATCAAAGCACGAGCCACCGCAGTACGCTGTTGCTCTCCGCCCGACATCTGTGAAGGTAAATTATGAATTCTATCCTGCAAGCCTAACAAAACCATAATCTCCTCCCCTTTCTCCCTCACTCCTTTCTCCTTTCCTCCGATAAAAGCTGGCATACAGACATTTTCCAAAGCCGTGAACTCGCCCAAAAGGTTATGAAATTGAAAAATAAAACCTAAATTTTCATTTCTAAACTTTGCTAAATCATTGTTTTTCAAAAAGTTAACTTCTTGATTAGCAATAAAAACTTGCCCAACATCAGGTTTATCAAGCGTACCTGCAATGTGCAGAAGTGTACTCTTCCCAGCACCCGAAGCCCCCACAATAGACACAATTTCGCCTTGATTTATCGTTAAATCAATTCCTTTCAATACGGTTAAATTCCCGTAGGTTTTTTGTATGTTTTTTATTTGTAGCATTAATAGTTACTATTTTAGCCTAAAAATTTATCTAAAGTTCTTTTACAACTATATTCCTAAAATCAATTGGATAACCTTCATATTGCAATAAAATCCGCCCTTCTGAGATGGTTGTTTGAATTCCTTCATTGACTAATTTTCCATTTAATTCTTGTTTAATATTTCCATTCAAAGAGGTAATTACCACCCTATTCCATTCTCCAAAAGGCTTTTCAGCGTCTTCAAAACGTGCTGATGTTACACTGTTTCCTGCAATAGTACTTTTGCTTTTAATTTGCAAAGTTACATTTTGAAGTAACACAAAATCTCCCGTTGCTCCTTCTTTTACTTGAAATTGAATTCCTTTGGGCCATAACGTATCGGGCGTAGAAGTGGGAACGAGATACATAATGCCGCTATTTTTTTTGTTGCTTTTTCTACTAAAAGTGGAATCTGTGTTCCATTTATAGTCAACCGTTAATTGAAAATTTTTAAAAGACTTTTCAGACATCAGATAACCAGGTTTATCACCATACATTCTAATCATCTTATCATCAACATGAAATACTTTTAAAGCATTTTTTTGTTTGCCCGTAACGGGTTCGTAAGCATACCAACCTTTTAAATTATTTTGGTTGAACAACTTTACACCTGACTGTGCTATAGAATTTGTACAACAGAAAAGGCTTAAAAAAAATAAAATTGGAAGTCTAAAATTATATGCTTTTTTCATTAATTTATTTTTAAAAATATTAGCTTATACTTAATCAACTATCTCAATACCAATCATCTACATTATTGTTAGTCTCAATTTTCTGTTCCAAGCTATCGGGTAGTTTGGCGAAGAAATCTATACCCGTCATGGCTTCCAATTCATCAATGCTCAGGGTGAAAGATTTTACTAATTCTACTGAACCTTCGTTGGGAAACAAAAATGCAATTGCTTCTTCTTTGGCAGGGTCATACACTATTTTATAAAATTTTTCGGGAATAGCTATTTGATTCATTCGCCCGATAGTGGGTAAGCCTTTTTTCAAGATTGGCCCCGTTACAATGATGAGTTCACCACGCTTTTTTACCCATGAACGCACTTTATTTTCTAAATCACTCCAAATACCTCGGTTGAAATCGGGAACTTGGGGCGACATATTGGACATATAAAAAGTTTCGTCTTCCAATTCCCTATCATGCCTAAAATCTCCCGCAGGACAAAGATGCCCACGGTCATATCCCGACCGTGAATAGTCCTGTGTTACCGCCGAGCCAGATTCTACCAAAGGGTCTGGCAAAAACTCATTCGAGCGACCTTCTCGCCCATACGCTGCTTCTTTCACAAGCCTGTGCAACACCCATGAAGCAATCTCATATTCCTCCTGATAGCTCAAAATGAAAGCCCTGTGCCGTACAATTTCAGTATTGGTTTTAGCCGAAGGAATATATTTATCCAAATCGCTTGAAGACGATGATTCTGAATCTGTCGCTTTATCATTTCCAAGCACACTACGCTTGAATTCATCAAAAATAGAGGTTTCTACTTCCTTTTTTTTATCCGAAATTACATCCTCAATTTTGCTTTGCAATGAACCATTATCGCTCGCTACGGTGTCGTCCCTGCCTTCACGTGTCCAAGGCTCTTTTTCTTTTTGGGAAGAATTTCCTAAGATTTTATTAAAATCAGATTTTAGGCTTTTCAGCGGTTCGGGTTTCCCAAAATAATAAAGGAAAATGCCAAGACAAAAGAGAAACAGTAAGAATTTTATTTTGCTCATTTTTTAAGGGTTGGTATTAGCGTTATCTTTGTAAAAATAACCAAAATTAAATGTCCAGAAAACAAATTATTGTGGTGGGTGCTGGTGCTGCGGGGTTTTTCGGAGCAATTACGGCTGCCGAAAACAATCCTACTGCGAAAGTAATACTTTTAGAAAAGAATCGAACAGTTTTGAATAAAGTTCGTATCTCGGGAGGCGGACGTTGCAACGTTACGCATAACTGTACAGACAATAAAAAACTCTCTAAATTCTACCCACGTGGAGGTACTTTTTTACGGTCTTTATTCATTCAATTTAATGTTAAAAACACGATAGAATGGTTTAAAAATGAAGGAGTTAGCTTAAAAACAGAACCCGATGGACGGATGTTTCCCACGACTGACAATTCAGAAACTATTGCTCAGGCTTTGGAACAAAAAGCAAGAAAATTAGGCGTTGATGTGAGAACATCTTTTGGGGTAAAAAATATACTGATTGAAGACAAAAAAATCAAAGGTTTAGAACTTTTGGATGGTGAAATCATGGAAGCCGATTCAGTTTTGATCACTACGGGAGGAAGCCCTAATATCACTGGATATCAATGGCTTATGGATGTGGGACATACTGTTATTCCACCCGTTCCATCATTATTTACCTTCAATGTTCCCAATTCTCCATTTCACGAACTCGCAGGGGTAAGCGTACCAAAAGCTTCGGTAAAAGTGGCAGGAAAAAAATTATTGCAAGACGGGGCTTTGTTAGTTACACATTGGGGTTTTTCTGCCCCTGCCGTGCTGAAACTATCCGCTTGGGGAGCCAGAGATTTAGCTGAATTACATTATGATTTTCAGATATTAATTAACTTGATTCCTGATTTGAATGAAAACCAAGTACGAGATTATTTCTTGACTTATAAAAAAAATAATCCTAAAAAACTTATTCAATCCAATCAATTATACGATTTACCCGCCCGACTTTGGAAGAAATTTTGTGAGCTTTCAGAAATTGACGAAAACCTACGTTGGATTGATTTAACAATAAAACACACCAATAAATTAGTAGAAAATCTCCTCAATTCATCCCATAAAGTACAAGGTAAAACCACTTTCAAAGAGGAATTCGTAACCTGCGGAGGAGTAGATTTAGCCGAAATCAATCCTCAAACTATGGAAAGTAAACTCATCAAAAGCCTTTTCTTTGCAGGAGAAGTCCTTGATATTGATGCAGTTACGGGTGGTTTTAATTTTCAAGCCGCTTGGACTACTGGGTTTGTGGCGGGGAGGAATTTGTAACCATAATAAAACTTTGAATTAATAATTCTAACA
>JANPGQ010000496.1:0-2486 GCA_031423975.1 Cytophagales bacterium
TTCATCTTTAATATTAATTCGGTTATCAAAAATATAGATAATATCTTCAAAATCGCTGTCATAACGATAGTCTTTTCCATGTCTTTCAGATTTAAGAGCCTCGAATTTAGAGCCCAAAAAGTAAGGTAAAGTAAAAATCTGAATTCTTAAATTTTCCTCTAAATCATAAGAAATACTATTCCGTATTCCTTCCTTATACCAAATGTTTGTATATCTTAAAATGTGTTCATCAGTGGGCATAATATCAATGACAATATCGTGGTACTTATAACGACACATAACGGATGAAAACATATCGTGATTAAAACCGATAGCTCTTAAATCTTCTTCCAGAATCGCATAAGAGCCTAAATTAATGATTTCAACAACCACATCAACATCATCAGTTGGACGGACTTCTGCTCTTGCAGGGTCATCACAGTATAATTCTACAACTGCCCCTCCAACAAAGACAACCTTATATTTTAACTTAGAAAAAGCCTCTGCTAATACTTTGATTCTGACTACATTTTTATAACTATTTACCATACGTTCAATATTCGGTTTTCTAATTCTTTCGTTGCAATGCTGTTGATTCGGGCTGTTCCTGTACGTATGGCATCAACTAAAGCCAATAATTCATACAGTTTTGAGTCTTCTTGAACAATTTTAGGTACGGTAGAATAAAGGGGTTCTATTGCTTGCCCTCGAACTGTTCCTTCTGGATGTTGCCAGACAAATATTTCATCTGAGACAATTTTATCTTTCATCGGCGATGCTGAATGTGCAGTCGGAACGCCACGAACCATTGCCCCTGGATGGGTAGGGAAAACATATTTTATTCCATAAATTAAAAACTCTAAAAATGCTTTCTGATTTACCTTTTTAGTTGCTTTATCTGCAATAAGCCCTGCATATTCAGACCTTCTTAATGACTCTGAAATTTCGGCTTCACTCATTTGTAAGTTCTTTGCAATCGTTTTATTCTGATTATTCATGATTGCTTTTAAATTTATTTTTGCTTCTCCTTCTTCTCTTATAGAGGGTCTTTGTGCTATCAATTTCAAAATGACAACAACATCTTGTGGACGCATTCCATTGTGCTTTTTCATAATTGTGTTCTTTATTTCGCTCCAAATATACCATTAAATTCACGATTTGCAATTTGCGAATCGTGAATTTTTATAAATATCTAAATTATTTTTTATCTACGCAAATAGACTGCGTAGTTGGTTTTTAGCTTTGTAGTATAAATAAAACAAAATGAACACAAAACAACTAAACCAACTAATTGCCGATAACTACATTATTGTCAATAAACACCCAACGGCGGATTTGTATATCTATAATTATTCGCAAAAAGCTCAATATGAACGTGTTTGGAATGAAGTTACTTTGGCTTGTCGGGGCTTGATTTTGGATAGGAATTATCAGGTGGTAGCTCGTCCATTTCAGAAGTTTTTTAATTTGGGAGAATTTGAAAATCAAGAAATTCCGAATAAATCTTTTGAGGTTTTTGAAAAAATGGATGGTTCTTTGGGAATTTTGTATTGGATTGAAAATCAGGTGCATATATCTACTCGTGGGTCATTTGTGAGTGAGCAAGCACTTGTGGCTACGGAGATGTTGCGTACTCAATATGCGGAGGTGATTCCGTTGTTGGATAAATCAAAAACGTATTTATTCGAGATTATTTATCCCGAAAATCGGATTGTTTTGGATTATGGAAATCAACGTAAATTGGTTTTATTGGCAATTGTCGATACAAAAACGGGCGTTGAAATACCTTTGGAAAATATCGGTTTTGAAATGGTAAATCTCTACGATGGATTGAATGATTTGTCGAAATTGAAACAATTGGAGAAGGAAAATAAAGAAGGATTTGTCGTAAAATATAAAAATGGATACCGTCTAAAAGTTAAATTTGATGAATATCAACGCATTCACCGAATTGTTACGCAGGTTTCTACTTTGAATATTTGGGAATATTTGAAAGAAGGACAAGATTTATTGCCAATTTTAGATAGAGTTCCCGATGAGTTTTATGATTGGGTGAAAATTACGCACGCCAAATTGTTAGATAATTTCGCTGAAATTGAAGCCCAAGCCAAACTCGATTTTAAGGTTTTGGAAGATAGAAAAACAACCGCTATGTATTTTCAAACTTGTCAATATCCTTCGGTTTTGTTCAAAATGTTGGACGGACAATCGTATGATCAAGTAATCTGGAAAATCATTAAACCTGATTATCAAAAACCATTTGCGAATAAATTGGAATATGAATAAGATTTATGTGGATTTAAAATACAATTTTAAATCTACATAAAATGATTGATACAATTATTGCTTTTAAATTAATAGAATTCACCAATTTGTTATTGGCATGCCAATCTTAACACGAAAAAAAGATGAACATTATCTTCAAAACCATAGTGGGCAGTCAAGCCTACGGAACAAATACTGTTGGGTCGGATACTGACTTCAAAGGCGTGTACGTTCAGCCTGTT
>JANPGQ010000497.1:0-3842 GCA_031423975.1 Cytophagales bacterium
AACAGCCAAATTCTCATTAGAGAATTGGCTGTTTTTGCTTTCAATTAAAAAATCCAGTTAACTATTTCAAATCATGCAAAAAACAATCTTATCATTTATCGCTACTTTTCATATTTGTTTAGGAGCTTTTGCTCAAATTCAGACGGGCGAAAATATTGGCGTTACCAATACCGAATCGGGCAAAGTACGTGGCTATGTTCATAATACTATTTTCACGTATAAGGGAATTCCTTATGCCGAGGCGGCTCGTTTTATGTCTCCTGCCAAACCTAAATCATGGACTGGCGTGCGTAGTTCAATGGTTTATGGACCCGTTGCTCCTTTATTGGACCCCACAACTTCCGTGCAGGATGAAGGCGAATTTGTTTTCCACCACGACTGGGGTTTTACTAACGAAGACTGTATGCGTCTAAACGTATGGACTCCAAGTATTAATGACGGCAAGAAACGTCCAGTCATGTTTTGGATTCACGGGGGTGGTTTTACGGCGGGTTCTTCCCAAGAATTACCTTCTTATGATGGCGAAAATCTCGCAAAAAAAGGGGATGTAGTAGTAGTTTCCATCAACCACCGACTGAACATTTTGGGGTATTTAGACCTTTCTGCTTATGGTGAAAAATATAAGCAATCAGCCAATTTAAGTATTTTGGACATGAAAGCAGCCTTAGAGTGGGTGAAGGCTAATATTGCTAATTTTGGTGGAGACCCTAATAATGTAACCATTTTCGGACAGTCGGGCGGGGGAGCTAAAGTCAATACTTTAATGGCAATGCCTTCTGCAAAAGGTCTTTTTCACAAAGCCATTAACCAAAGTGGGGCATTTAGAACCGCTATGTTGGAAAAAACTGAAACTCAATTAATTGCTGCTGAGGTCTTAAAGGCCTTGAATTTGGAAGCAAGTCAGGTAGATGAAATTCAGAAAATCCCTTTTCAACAATTGAGTGATGCGGGAAAGAAAGCCTTAAAAATTGTGGCTGACAAAATGAAAGCCGAAGGAAAACCCGTAATTGGTTTCGGATTGAGTTGGGGACCAAGCCATGACGGAGAAGTATTACCCTATCAATTATTTTCAAATGAAGCCTTTGAAATGTCTAAAAATATTCCGCTTTTGATTGGCACTACCAAAAATGAATTTACACCATTTATGGGTATGGCAACTTATAATAATACCCAAGAGCAAGTTTTGGAAGCCATCAAAAAAAGATACAACACCAAAGCAGATGCCTATTTGGCAGATGTAAAAAAAGCTTATCCTAACGATAAAAAGCCTTCTGATTTATTGGATATAGACTTTTCATTCAGACCTGGTGCCGTTTTACAAGCCAATCAGAAATCAGCTTTGGCGGGTACAGCACCCGTGTATATGTATTTATTTACGTGGCAATCGCCCGTATTGGATGGAAAGTTTAAGGCGGTGCATTGTATGGAAATTCCTTTTGTCTTCAATAATATTGCTCGGTGCGAAGAAATGACGGGTGGCGAAAAATCTGCTTATGTACTTGCAGATAAAATGAGTCAATCTTGGATAAATTTTGCTAAAACAGGCAATCCAAATCACGCAGGATTACCCAAATGGGAAACTTATTCTGCTGATAAAGGTGCAACAATGTTTTTTGATAATGATTGCGTAATCAAGCATAATCACGATAAAGAATTGTTAGATTTGGTGAAGTAATATCTTCTTATAGGTTTGATGAAGGAAGTCTTCGTTCAACACTAAGGCTTCCTTTTTTGGAAAAACATCACAGTTCTATACTGTTCTATAAAAAATATTGATATTACTATCCATATTTTTAGAAATAATATGTATTTTTGAATTTTAAAACTAAAACTGTTATCTCCAATCCTTAAAATGACCAATCCAAAGTTTCTCATTATTGCGATTTTCGCATTTTTTTTATCTGCTTCAAGTTGTAGCTTAAGCCAAAAACTTGCTCCTAAAACGCTATCTTTAAAAGCTGCTTTCAAAAATGACTTTTATATCGGCACTGCCTTGAATAATGCTCAAATCGAAGAAAAAGATTCGCAAGCCTCAGCCTTTATTCCACAACAATTCAACGCCATTACACCCGAAAACATCATGAAATGCGAAATTATTCACCCTGAATGGGATAGATATAATTTCGATATGGCAGATAAATTTGTGGCTTATGGCAAGAAACACAACATGTTCATCGTAGGACATAATTTATTGTGGCACAGCCAGTTATCCCCATTTGTCAGTAAAATACAGAATAAAGACTCACTTCTTTTATTTATGACCAACCACATCAATACCATTGCGGGTAGATACGCTGGCAAAGTAAATGGTTGGGACGTGGTAAACGAAGCCCTTGAAGAAGATGGTACTTTACGCAAATCCGTTTTCTTCAATAAATTGGGTGAAGATTATTTGGTAAAAGCCTTTCAATTAGCCGCAAAAGCCGCTCCAAATACTGAACTTTATTATAACGATTATAACATTGAACAACCCAAAAAACGAGCGGGGGCCATTGCTTTAATTAAGAAAATTCAGGCAAGTGGCACACGTATAGACGGGGTAGGTATCCAAGGACATTGGAGCATTAATGGACCTCCACTTAAAGACATTGAAGAAAGTATCTTGGCGTATTCGGCATTAGGTATAAAGGTGATGTTTACAGAATTAGACCTCACAGCATTACCTAACCCTTGGGACTTGAAAGGAGCGGATGTTAATCAGAATTTCCCCAATAGCCCTTTTATGAACCCTTATCCAAAGGGTTTGCCCGATTCTATGCAAGTAAAGTTGGCAAAACATTACGAAGACCTTTTTAAATTATTTGTTAAGCATCAAGACAAAATCAGTAGGGTTACTTTTTGGGGAGTCAATGATGGAGACTCGTGGTTAAACGGTTGGCCCATCAGAGGAAGAACCAACTACCCTTTGCTTTTTGATAGAAATTTCAAGCCTAAATTGGCTTTTGAGAAAGTAATTGCCGTTAAAAAGAAATGAGTAGTTCAGCGTCCGTGGCTGATGCCTCACTGGGACACCAGCCACGAATAAGGCAAATAAATTTCAATCCAAAAAACAAAAATTAACTTATGAACAACCACTCTCAGAAATTATCTGTCATCGAAAAGGTTGGTTACAGCTTGGGCGACCTTGCCGCTAACTTAATCTTCCAAACACTCGTTACTTTTTTGGCATTTTTCTATACCAATGTTTATAAAATCCCTGCCGACAAAGCGAGTATTGTTATATTTGTAGGCGGTTTTTTTGGAGCGTTTTTCAACATCTTTATGGGCATCATTGCCGACCGTACCAAAACCCGTTGGGGCAAATTTCGCCCTTGGATTTTATGGACATCCGTACCTTTTGGTGTTATTTCAATCTTGGCATTTTCAACCCCAAATTTTGATGAAAATGGCAAGTTGATTTATGCCTTAATTACCTATTTCTTATTGGTGATATTGTATTCTGCTAACAATCTGCCCTACTCCGCTCTGAGTGGCGTTATCACGGGCGATATGAAAGAACGTAATAGTTTGTCTTCTTATCGTTTTGTGGCGGTAATGGTTGCTCAGTTTATCATTCAGTCATTATTACGCCCTTTGGCACTTTCAATGGGACACGGTGATGAAGCAAAAGGTTTTGAAAAAGTTATGTTCATTTTCGCTATTGTAGGCGTTATCTGTCTCATTATCACTTTCTTAACTACTCGTGAACGTATAGTCCCTGCCAATACTGACAAAACACCCATCAGTCAAGACTTAAAAGATTTATCCAAAAATAAACCTTGGATTATCATGTTAATTTTGACAATTTTGGTATTTATTACCTTAGCGTTAAAAGGTGGAATGTACATTTATTATTTCAAATA
>JANPGQ010000498.1:0-6994 GCA_031423975.1 Cytophagales bacterium
CTTTTGAGCAAGATTATATCAGTAGATACAATTCCACTGCCGAAGGAAATTTGATGAGCAAAACTTTCTCAAAATTGCGTGAGGTAACGTTAAGCTACAATTTTCCAACCAGTATTTTAAGCAAAACTTTCATCAAACAGGCTTCTATTTCGTTGGTAGGGCGTAATCTTTTCTATTTCATCGACAGCAAACACGATGGCACAGATATTGACCAGTACACGGGGCTTTCTGCCAGTACGGGATTACAAACCCCAACTCAGAAACGCTTTGGTGTCAATGTGAATATAACGTTTTAACAGAAAATCTCATGAAAAAATATATTTTATCCCTCATAATCATTTCATTCTTAGCGAGTTGCAGTGATTATCAAACTTTGGAATTAAATCCAAACTTGCCCACTTCCGTACCTTCATCGCTCATTTTAAAAGATGCTTTGAGCAAAATGAACGATGGTGCGTGGAATAATTTTATGCGTAACAATCAGTTTTATGCTTCCAATTACAACTATTACGATAATAACGAATACAGTTGGAGCAATGCTTCTTTGCAATTTACTACCTTGAAAAACGTAGTTAAAATGGAAGAAGAAGCCAAGAAAAGTGGAGCAAAAGATTTGAATCCTTATTCAGCTTTAGGGAAATTTCTGAGAGCTTACTATTATGTCAATATGAGTTTGCGGGTAGGAGATTTACCCGTGAAAGAAGCCCTGCAAGGTTTGACCGTTGATAAACCCAAATACGATACCCAAAAGGAAGTATTCGTGCAGGTATTGAAGTGGTTAGAAGAATCCAATGCTGATTTAACCCAATTAATAGCAACGGGTGATAAAACTTTGGACGGTGATTTCTATTTTAATAATGACTTAAAAAAATGGCAAAAAACGGTTAATACCTTCAGATTAAGGACGTTAATTCAACTTTCTAAAAAAACGGATGATGCCGATTTAAAAGTAAAAGCTGATTTTGCCAATGTATTGGGTAATCCGACGAAGTATCCATTGATGGCAGATTTATCAGAAAGTTTACAGTACGTTTGGAGTACCAATAACAAATATCCACGAAATCCAGACAATTTTGGGAATAACGCCACTCGTGAGAATATGGCAAAAACCTACTTGGATTTGCTGAAAAGCTACAAAGACCCACGCCTTTTTGTGGTGGCAGAACCCGCCGATGCCCAATTGGCAAAAGGCTTGAAAGCTACCGATTTTGAGGCTTACGTAGGGGCAAGTTCGGGCGAAGATTTAGCGGATATGTCGTCAAAAGCGGGTTTAGGACAGTATTCATTCCAGAGCCGCAAGCGATATTACAGCACCTACACGGGCGAAAATACCTTTGTGATTAGTTATCCAGAAATGTGTTTCAACATCGCCGAAGCCATCAATCAAGGTTGGGCAACGGGCAATGCCCAAGATTGGTACGAAAGGGGTGTGAAGGCATCCATGAGTTTCTATGGAATCACCGATGCCACTACTTATTTAGCCCAAACCAACGTAAAATATGCAGGAAATAATGCCACAGGATTAACCCAAATCTTGAATCAAAAATACTTAGCATTCTTCCAAAATTCGGGTTATGAAGCCTATTTTAACTGGCGTAGAACGGGAGTACCAACTTTCTTAGTTGGTCCAGGCACGGCAAATGGAACAAAGATTCCTTTACGTTATCAATATCCATCCACCGAAACAAGCACCAATCTCGTAAACGTAACTGATGCTATAAGTCGCCAGTTTGGTGGTAAAGACGATATAAATTCACAAATGTGGATTATCAAATAAAGTTTTGGATTGAAAAGTTAGTGTTTGAAAACAATCAAATTAGCGGGGTTTTGCCCCGCTAATTTTTAGAAAAAAAGATAGTAGGATTGAATAAAATGGTTATTGAATTAAAATAGCGAAAGGTTTTTCGCTATTTTTTATTTTACAAATCTATCCGATAACTAAATCCGTGTTTATGAAAACCTAAATTTTCATAAAACTGATGAGCTTCTACTCGTTTTAAATTGCTGGATAATACCATTTTATAGCATCCAAAATCTTGGCAACGATTCAGGGCAAATTGCATCATTATCTTGCCAATGCCTTGTCCCTGATGGTTTTGAGCAACCACCACATCTTCAACAACTCCCGAAGGTGTACCCACATGGGCGAGATTATCCATAATTAACAAAGCAAATGTGCCAACAATCAAATCACATTTTTCAGCCACAAAAACTTTATAGTTTGGATAAGTCATCATCTTGTCAAAATGATTTTCGGCATCAGTCAAAGATAGCGTTTCTCCTTTATCCAACACGGTAGCATACAGATTGAGAATTGAGGATAAATCGGTTTTATGGGCTTCTCTAATTAGCATTTTAAAGGATATTTTAATAATAATTTTCTAAATATATGGAAACAAACCTTGATAAACAATCATCGATACTGTCTCAAAGAATCAAGACAATTTTTGGGCTTTATGAATCCATTGGGCATCACGAATACATTGGCGAACCAGTCAGTATTTTGGAACACAGTCTGCAAACTGGCTATTTAGCAGAAAAGGCAAATGTTGATGAAGAAGTAATCCTTGCCGCCTTCTTTCATGACATCGGTCATTTGCTTTGGAATGAAAATGAAATGACCGAATTTGGAAATATTCGACATGAAATAACGGGGGCGGCGTATCTTTTGCAAAATGGATTTTCTGAGAAAATTGCATCTCTTGTTAAAAATCATGTGCAAGCCAAAAGGTACTTAACTTTCTCTAAACCAAAATATTACGAGCAATTATCAGAAGCCAGTAAACAAACTTTAATCCTGCAAGGTGGCAGAATGACTGAAATTGAAGCCCTTGATTTTGTGGAAGATGAATATTTCCAGTTGAGTTTAGATATGAGACTTTGGGACGAAACTGCCAAAAATAATGCAATCAATCTTGATTATTTACTGCCAATTTACCAAGAAATGGCTCTCAAACACCTGATTGATTCCTTCAAATATTAACAAATTATTACGGCATAATTCTTAACCCATGAGTAATATTCTGTTAATATTCAGTTTGGATATTTGCACAAGTTTTCGATATAACCTAACCTTACGATGAATCAAAAAATACTCTTTATTACAGGCTCAATCAATCAGACCACTCAGATGCACCAAATAGCGAATTGTTTGCCTGATCATGATTGTTGGTTTTCTCAAATTTTTGCGGATTCGCATTTGGTTAATTGGGTTATTGACGAAACGAAAATTGCGGATAGAACAGTAGTTTCTGGTCAGTTTAAGAAAAACTCTGAAAGGTATTGCCGTGAACATGGCTTGAAAATGGACTACAAAGCCAAACTAAACCATTATGATTTAGTTGTTTACTGTTCAGACCTCCTCATCCCCGACCGTATGCTTCAAACCAAAACGCTTTGGGTTCAAGAAGGTATGGTGGACGGATTGACCACCGCCAGCAGAATCGTAAAAGCCTTGTCATTACCCCCCTATTTTTCAATTGGTACGTCGTTGAACGGTACATCAAATATTTGTGATGTCTATTGTGCTGCCTCTGAGGGTTATAAAAAATACTTCCAAAAATGGGGAACCACCGAAACTAAGTTGATGGTTACTGGTATTCCGAATTTTGATAATTGTTCTCAATTTCTTAATAATGATTTCCCAAATCGAGATTATGTTTTGGTATGTACTTCCGATATTCGTGAATGTTTCAGACCCGATGACAGAGTAGCGTTTATTCAAAATTGTGTAAAAATTGCGGATGGCAGACCAATGATTTTCAAGATTCATCCCAACGAAATTAAAGAGCGAGCCATTTCAGAAATCAAAGAAAATACACCAGAAAGCACCATAATTCTGGATTCGGGCAATACCAACGCTATGATTGCCAACTGTGAGGAATTGATAACACAGTACTCAACGGTGGTGTATGTGGGCATTGCTTTGGGTAAAAAAGTACATTCATTTTTTGATGTTGAAACATTGAAAAATCAAGTTCCCATTCAAAACAATGGCACTTCTGCTAAAAATATAGCCAAGATTTGTAGAGATTTTTTGAAGTTTGAAGGCAAAAAAGAAGATTTTGCTAAATCATATCATTATACGCCAGAGTCGGCTCAGGAACTTGTTTTTGCTTAAAAAACACTTGAAAAGCATCAAACGTTTAAACATTATAGAAATAACTAATCTACGCAACTTCAGAATGATGTCATTTGTCAATTTTGTTAAAAACAAGATTTCATCTATTTCAAATGGAGTTTGGATAATTTGTTATTCAATTGAATAATTCACCGAATAGTATATAATTCCAATTCTTATTTATACACAAATTTTCTAAATTTTGATAAAATACTGGTTATATCTGCTTTTAGCTTCTGTTTTTGAAACAGCTTGGATTTTTTCGCTTAAACTACTGAATTTCAAGGTATTAAAAGAACTTTCATTTGAAAATTATTTCTCACTACAGGGCTTTTCAAAACTATCGCCCCTGTTGGGATATATCGTTTTTGGCATTGCCAATACCTATCTTTTTGCAGTAGCCATCAAACAAATACCCATGGCATCGGCAATGGCAATTTGGATGGCTTTATCTTTAATCTTTATCAAAATCGCTGAATTAGTTTTTTTTCAAGGCAAGTTTAGTTGGATTGAGACGTTCTTTTTGATGCTAATAACGGTTGGAATTATTGGCTTGAAAGTGATAAGCAAATAGATTTAAGAAATTATGCTCATCGCAAATCCCTTCGCCGAAACAATGGTTGATGAATCATCCATTTCATCAAAATCTTCGTCAGATATTTCAAAACTATATTCTTTAATATAATAAAACAACTCCCAATTCCCTTGATAATCTTCCACAAGGGCGGTCATAGATTCTACCCAATCTCCCGAATTCATGTAAGTTATGTTTTCAATTTGACGAATATCTGGTTTGTGGATGTGTCCGCAAATGATACCCTCGCAATTGTTGGCTTTGGCGAGTTCAACTAATTTTTCTTCAAAATCAGACACATAATTCACCGCATCTTTCACTTTTTGCTTAATCATTTGTGAAAATGAATAGTAGGGGAACCCACGCCAAGCCCGATATTGATTATACAGTTTGTTGATACTTAATAAAAAAGTATAGCCAATATCTCCCAAATAAGCCAACCATTTAAACCGAGAAGTTACCGAATCGAAAATATCGCCATGGGTAATAAAAAAGTGTTTTTCGCCCGAAGAAATGATACAATCACGTTGAATATTGAACGATTTTCCGAGGGCAAAAGGGATTATTTGGTCTAAAAAATCATCGTGATTTCCCCTTAAATACACTACTTTGGTACCTTGATTCTCAATCATTTTAAGGATTGTTCTAAAAAAAGTAGTATGTTTTTTCTTCCACGAACCTCCTTTTTTCAATTGCCAACCGTCAATAATATCACCGTTCAAAATTAGTTTATCGCAGGTGATAGATTTTAGAAAGGCAGTAACTTCCTTTGCCTTCGACCCCTCAGAGCCTAAGTGAACATCGGAAATAATGACGGTTTTATATTGTTTTTCAATTTTCATAAGTATTGATTTACTTTTAACGAGTAAGGATTTTGCAAATTAGGGAAATACTTTAAATTAATGGTTTACAGTGTATTAAGGGATTGTTAAAATAGTACCCTCCCAAAAATTAACCCTGATTTGACACTACCCTAACATTCTCTATTTATTAATTGCCTACGTTTGTGATGAAAAAACTCATTAAAATCAAACCAAAAATATGAAATTCGGCTTTACCATTACCTTACTATTCATTTGCTCAATTCCCCTTTTTTCTCAGAACGTTTTTGTTACAAAACCATATCTTCAGATTGGGCATAACCCTTCTTCTACGGGCTAAGTCGAAACAATTATCCTTTGGTAAAACTACTCTAAATAGTGCTGGGTCAGCATCGTCTTCATCATGCTTAGGGTCAATGCCTCCAATCACATCAAATCTTCCATCACCATCACCCAAAATATCATCATCAGTTGGAGATTTTTCTTTACCACCAATATCGTTATTGGGGTTTTTATCAAAACGGCTGTCAATATCCGACGTAATATGATTTTTACCTAACTTGTCTAAATCAGCTCCAAAAATTTCAGCTTTATTTAATAAATTTCCATTTTGAAAGTCAATATTTACCCTCAAAGCTATTTTCAAAGTGATGCTATCTTTTGCTGCCAAACTATCAATTCTACTTACGGCATTGGCATCACTCTGCTTCCATTGGCTAATATTGCCAGCGAAAGACATTCCAGTCGGAATGTAATCAATGACATCAATATTATATGCTTTTGTATTACCTTGGTTATAGACAGTAACATTGAAAGTTACTAACTCATTGGGCTTATACGTTTTGTTGGTATCTGCAACAGTTTTACGTAAAGCGAGATCAAAAATTCCTGGCGTACAATCAAGTACAGAAATACTTATCGAAGTCTTCCCGCTTTCACAGCCTTCAGGTGAAAGTTGGCTTATTGAATACGTTTGTTTTCCGATAGTATTTGCAGTCGGTGCCAGAATCAAGATGCCATTACTACTATACCAAAGTAATTTGTTCCCACTTTCATAAATAATATTTGTTAAAGGAATTGGACTTCCCAAACAAGCGGAAATGTCGCTCGAAACATTTGGTGCAGGAATGACTTTGCCATCAGCAATAACTACATTTTTTACAGCCGTACAACCATTCACATCCTTCATCGTCAAACTATAAGCTCCCGCCCCAAGACTTGGAAAAACATTCGAGCTTTGGAAAGCCGTGCCATCCAATGAATAACTGTAAGCCGTGGGTTCTTCGTCAATTTTGGTGAAAGCCTACTTTTTAGAGTAGTTTTGGTAGATGGAACAAACACTATTTTTGCCATCTGAACTATATTTTACGTTACTCAAACTTCATAACACCGCCACCAATATTGATTTTGATGTGTGTAGCTGTCAAATTTCAAGTTGCTGTCCATTGTGTCAGACGATTTGCACTAAAATACATAGCA
>JANPGQ010000499.1:0-5205 GCA_031423975.1 Cytophagales bacterium
TGTGGGCTAACGCAAGTGTGTTTGGTGAGGACACCAACCACGGGGCAAGACATCTAATATCGAATTACGAGCATCGAACATCAATTCATATTCACCATTTCCACCACAATTTTCCACATATCTTTTGATTCTTGTTTCCAAATTCGGACGTATTCACCCGTTTTGCCTTTGCCCGAAATTACGCCATAGACACACACAAGGTCGCCTGCTTGCGAAGGAATTGCTTTCAAACCCGTGTAAACAATAGATTTATCATAAGTCTTTTTCAGATAGTTTTTTGCCGCTTCTCTGCCTACAATGGGCAAAAGATTATTACGGTACAATTTGATGTCTTGGGAAAGATGAGGCTCAAAAGGATTGAGAGATGTTTTGGCATTTTTCCAGTAAAAAAAATCATTCATAAACACCATTCGCTCCGCCAAAACGGACGTGTTTTTCAATTCATAAGGTTTGAAAGTAGCATAACTTTCTCTTATTGATGGAAGAATAGCATTAATTTCAGGGTGATTTACGCCAAAATCTACCATTACTTTCCAATTTCCATCAGTTTGTTTTTTCCAAAGGGTAAAAAAACTTCCGTGCGAAAGAGGCTTATCTCCGCCAGGCGTACCTGCTGCAGGTACGCCTGCCGCAGTTAAATTATGAACTTGGAAGTTACCTAAAGTATAGCCCAATTCTTCAGAAATAGCGATTTCTGCAAAAGTAGGTTGCCAAGTAATAAGATTTTTAAAATCCAATTTTTGCCAATATTCTAATCCATTTAAGGCAGTTCCATTGTTAAAAACGATGGCATCTTTGCCCAAAAATTCCAAAAAAGCATTTTTTGTACCCTTATCCAACGAAGTTTGGGCAAAACCTTTTTCGGTTTCAATCATCTTTTTCAAAGCCAATTTCTGAGATTCGGTTTGAGCAAAAATGAAAGTAGGAAATAGAAGAAATCCTAAAATAAATGTTTTATAAAATGTCATGATAAAATGTTTGAGGATAAAACGATAGAGTTTCCTTTAAATTTTAGGAGGAGTTTTATAAATGAATCGTTATCACATCCGATAATTTTGTGGTGTAACACGGCGATAGATTTTCTTGCTTCATTTTCCACATCTTTTTTAAATCTTGCGAAGCCAATTTTATCTTATGTTGCCCGTAGCGAGCATTAATTTTATCAACCGATTCCATCAAAATTTTATGGCGTTGGTCGCTATTTTCAAACAGATTTACTTGTGATTTATCTTCATCCGTAAACTCCATGATGACAACGCCTGCCTTTTTATATTGATACCCTTCCTTAAAAATTCTGTGCAAAGCCTGTACCGCAAAATTGGCAATTTCAAGGCTTGAATTGGTTGGAAATGGCAATTTTACCATAATATTTTGATTATATTGCAGCAATTCCGTTCGGTGTCGATTGGTGTTGATAAACACCATCAACGAATTACAACACGATTTTTGTTTACGCAATTTCTCTGCACAAGATACCGCAAAGGTAGAAATACGTTCTTCTAATTCTGATAATTTAGTATAATTTCTTTCAAATGAGCGAGTGGTGGAAATGTTTTTTTTAGATTGTATTTCTTCAAAATCTAATGTTTCAATACCCTGTAAATCATGTTTGAGCCGTAACCCCACGATGGCTAAATTGGTTTTAACCCAAGCATCGTCCAATTGAGTAAAATCATAAGCTGAAATGATGCCAAGAGCTTTCAATCGTTTGGCATGTTGCCGTCCTATTCCCCAAACATCTTCTATTTTGAGCCATTTTAGGGCTTTTATTCGCTTTTCTTCGGTATCAATTACGTAAACATTCTTGGTTCTATCAGGAAATTTTTTAGCAATTCTATTGGCTACTTTCGCCAAGGCTTTTGTCGGTGCAATGCCTACGCTGATGGGTATGCCCGTAGATTTGGTAACGCTACGTTGCATTTGACTACCATATTTTTCTAAATCAAGTTGTGAAAATCCATCCAGTTTCAAAAAGGCTTCGTCAATGCTATATACTTCCATTTCAGGCGTGTATTCACTCAGCAAATTCATTACTCGTTGGCTCATATCGCCATATAAAGCGAAATTTGCTGAGAAAACAGCTACTCCTTTTTCTTTGAATATTTTATCGTATTTATAGGCAGCAGCACCCATCGGAATGCCTAAATCTTTGGCTTCATTGCTGCGGGCAATTACGCAACCGTCGTTGTTGGAAAGCACAACTATAGGCTTACCAATGAGTTCTGGACGAAAAACTCTTTGGCAGGAAGCGTAAAAATTATTGCAGTCTATGAGAGCAAACATTTTAAAAGGATTTGATAACGTGTGTTACGATTCCCCAGATTAAAAAATCATTTTCTTCCGTAATTTTTATGGGTTCATAATCTTCATTTTCGGGCATTAACCAACAATATGTTTTCTCTAATTGAATTCTTTTTAAGGTAAATTCACCATCAAGGTAGCAAACTGCAATTTTTCCGTTAATAGGTTCCAAACTTTTATCAATCACTAATAAATCACCATCATGAATACCAATATTTTTCATGGAATGTCCTTTCACCAGTCCGTAAAAGGTAGAAGAAGGATGTTTAATTAAATGCCGATTGAGGTCAATGGTTAAATCTACGAAGTCTAAAGCTGGAGATGGGAAGCCCGCACTAATACCGCTTTTGATAAGTGGCAAAGCCATAACTGTTTCAGTTTGAGCTGAATAGATATCTAATTTAGCATCTGTATGTAGTTTAAATGGAGGCATATTTTTTTGGAATGATTTGTGCAAATGTAATGAAAAATAAGGCTTTATAAATTTAAAGAAATAGAAACCACATAGGTAAGATAGAAATGTCAGGAAAAATTGGCAAAACTATTCTCTCAAAAACTATCCTTTCTATCCTTCCTATGTGGTTACTAATATTATCTTTGAAATACGCCAAGATTATCGTAAATTCACAAGTATTTCCTTATTTTTTTTAACATTTTAACATTATCACCACTTGACATTTCAGGATTTTAATTTTGACGAAAGACTTTTAGAAGGCTTATATTCAATGGGTTACAGCAAACCCACCCCTATTCAAGCTGAGGCAATTCCACTAATTCAAACAGGGCGTGATTTAATAGCCTGTGCCCAAACGGGTACGGGTAAAACAGCGGCATTTCTTCTACCCGTTATCAACAAAATTATCGGTCTGCCCGAAAAGCAAAGGCGTTTGAATACGCTTATTATCTCTCCTACCCGTGAATTAGCTACGCAAATTGATAATCAAGTAGAAGGTTTAGGCTATTTTACTGGCATCAGTTCCATCTCTATTTATGGTGGTGGCGATGGGGCGGCGTGGTCACAACAACGCAAGGCTTTAGAAGAAGGTGCAGAGATAATTATTGCTACACCAGGGCGTTTGATGGCGATTTTGCAGATGGGAGGTACAATAGATTTTTCCAATCTTCAACACCTTATTCTGGATGAAGCCGACCGTATGCTGGACATGGGTTTCTTTGACGATATTATCAAAATTATCAAATATATTCCCACCAAACGCCAGACACTTTTGTTCTCGGCAACGATGCCTCCCAAAATCAGAAAATTGGCTCACAGCATCTTGACAAACCCAGAACAATTGAATATTGCCATCTCAAAACCATCGGAAGGGATTTTGCAACAGGCGTATTTGGTGTATGATACTCAGAAAATAAATCTTTTGACTCACATCTTGAAATTACAAAATTGGGGACCTGTTATAATTTTCGCTTCTACCAAAGAAAGTGTAAAGAAATTGGACGTTGAGTTAAGACGCACCGGATTGAAAATCAAGGCTTTCCATTCAGATTTAGAGCAAAAAGAACGGGAACAAATCATGATAGAATTCAAGAGTAAATCTCTTCAAATCTTGATTGGTACGGATATTCTCTCACGTGGAATTGATGTAGAAGGTATTAGCTTGGTGATTAATTTCACCGTACCCCACGACCCCGAAGATTATATTCACCGCATTGGAAGAACGGCAAGAGCCGAAACCACTGGTACAGCCATTACTTTTATTAACGACAAAGATCAACGTAAATTTGCCGATATTGAAGACCTCATTGAGCGTGAAATCCCGAAATTATCTTTACCCGCAGACATGGGCGATGCCCCTTTATATCAGCCACACAAACGAGTAAGTTCGGGTGTTGCGGGAGGTGGAAATTTTAAGAAAAAACCGTATCATCAGAAGAAGGGTTTTGTGAAGAAATAGAAGTATTAGGAGATAGGTTTTAAGTAAATAGTTCAATATCTTTACAACCTAAAAATCAATCATCATGACAGCAACATATCAAGTACAACCTCATGAACTTAATCAATTTATTGAGTCGTTGAGGAAGAGTTTTAGAGGAAGTCCTCTGAAAATTGTAGTGGAAGAAATAGATGAAACAACCTATTTATTGAGCAATCAAGATAGAGCAGAACGTTTGCAAAAAGCAATTCAAAATGTTCATAATAATACTAATGTAAAATCCTTAACTTTTGATGAATTAGATGAGCTTGAAAAGAGTGCTACTATTTGATAATCAGGCATTTGATGATTTTACAGATTGGTTAATTGACGATAAGAAAGTCTATTTAAAAATCATAAAATTACTAAAAGAAATTCGCCGAACGCCCTTTGAAGGAGAAGGTAAACCCGAAGCACTGAAACATAATTTGAGTGGCTTTTGGTCTCGCAGAATTACCCAAGAACATCGTTTAATTTATGAAGTAACAGATGAAATTATTAGAGTTATTTCTGTAAAAGACCATTATTAATTTTCATAAAAAATATCAAAAGCGGCAAAATGAAACCCTCATTTTATCGCTTTTTCTCTTTAAATTTATATAGAAAAATCCCAAAAACCCCATGTTCATCCTCTCCGAAACCAACACAATCGCCAATCATTTCATCGCTGAATTACGGGATGTTAATATCCAGCAAGATGCTATGCGTTTTCGTAAAAATATGGAACGCTTGGGGGAAATTTTAGCTTACGAAGTTTCGAAAACGCTTACTTATCAAGCAGCTACCGTTCAAAGCCCTTTGGCAATAGCAAACACTTATTTACTGACAAATCAACCCGTATTAGTGGCTATTTTACGAGCGAGTTTACCTTTTCATCAAGGATTTTTGAATGTCTTTGACCAAGCCGAAAATGCCTTTATCGGAGCGTACAGAGGCAAACATCGCCCTGATGAAACATTTGATATACAGATGG
>JANPGQ010000500.1:0-8189 GCA_031423975.1 Cytophagales bacterium
GGGATTTTTATCAGGATGATGTTTCACCGCCAGTTTACGGTAAGCCTTTTTTATTTCATCTTGCGAAGCTGTTTTTTCAATCCCTAATACTTTATAATAATCTTTATATTCCACGAGTTTGATTTGAGTTAATGACTAAAGGAGGTTCTGTGTAATGTAAGTTGTCATAATAAAATAAACGACACTTTTTTAAAGCTAACTTGCTGTATATTAAGCCGATAGCCACTTATTTTTCATTCCATCTATTGAAATGCAAAAATCTCTATACTGTATCATAAAGTAAAGGTGAGGCTTTTAATCAAGGATAGCGTTATACAATTCATTTTATATGTTTCAGAATTCACAGATTATTATTGATAAATGGTGGTTTTAAACAAAAAATCCCTACTAAACAATTATTCAGTAGGGATTTTAAAAAGAAATTAGCTTGTCAATTATTCTTCTTGCTTATGTGTAATGTGCTTTTCCCACCTACAATTCTCCCATCTTTCATAACATAACTATTTTCTACCTTCATTTGAGTATTATCAATTTTCAAATCAATCTTGTCGTTTTTCTTGGAAGACTTTTCGTCAAATTTTCCAAGTGGATTTGGGTTGTAAGTATTCAAAATCAATACTTTTTTCTTGGTAGTATCCTTCGTAGTTTTGGAAGAATCTGTGGTCTGTGCGGAGGCTTCCAATACATAAAATGAGCATAATAATAAAGCAAGTAGTGTTTTCATAATGGTATTATTTAGAATGTAATTAATTGAAAATGAGATAATTATAAGGTGTAAATGATTTAATTCATCCCTTGAATACTCTATCCTCCTACAAATCCTCAATCCGAAACAAGTGCATTGGCATTAGATTGGGATTCAATTCAATTTGATTGTATTCTCCTCGCCAAAAATATTTTGCTCCCGTAATTAAATCGTGGACGATGTATTCTTCATCAGGTCCCTTGCCTATCAAATGCAGTGGTACGCCCACCCAACCACCTTGCGTATTGTAGGGGTCGAGATTGACGATACACAAAATTCTGTTGCCGTTCCAATGGGTTTTTAGATACGCTAAAATATTATCGTTTTCAATATTACAAAACGTGATATTGTTGGTTCTTTGCAAGGCTGAATTTTCTACTCTTGCCTTATTAGTTTGGCGAATTACATACGTGATTTTATTTTCAAAATTCCAGTCCCATTGTCTTATTTCATACTTTTCTGAGTTTTTATACTCTTCTTTTCCTGGATTGGCTTCGTTTACCATAGTCTCATAGAATGGTCCAAAAATGCCATAATTTGAAGATAAAGTTGCCGCCATAAAGAACCGATTTATGAACATTGGCTCTATTCCGCCTTGCAGATTATACGGCAAAATATCGTGGGTATTCGCCCAAAAATTGGGTCGCATATACATGGCTTGCTCCGTTTTTGTGAGTTCATTCATGTACTCAATCAAGCTATATTTTGTAGTCCGCCAAGTGTAATATGTGTATGATTGCGTATATCCCAATTTCGCCAATTGTGCCATTACAAGCGGTTTGGTGAAGGCTTCTGCCAAGAAAATCATGTCTGGATATACGGCTTGCACTTCGGCAATAACCCATTCCCAAAAACCAAATGCCTTGGTGTGCGGATTATCTACCCGAATAATCCGAACGCCCCATTCTGCCCAAGTCATTATTACATTTTTGAGTTCCTCCCAAAGCCCTTGCCAGTTCTCAGACTCAAAATTGAGGGGGTAAATATCCTGATATTTTTTAGGTGGATTTTCAGCGTATTGAATCGTGCCATCAGGGCGAATTTTGAACCACTCAGGATGTTCCTTTGCCCAAGGGTGGTCGGGTGAACATTGAATCGCCAAGTCCATCGCCAACTCTATATCCATTGATTTACAGGCATTTATTAAAGATTTCAAATCATCTAAAGTTCCTAATTCTCGATGAATTGCCGTATGTCCACCTTCTTCTGAACCAATGCCATAAGGGACACCAGGCTCTCCTTCTTGAATAGTAGTCGAGTTATTTTTTCCCTTCCGAAACTGCATCCCGATTGGGTGAATAGGCGGGATATACAACACATCAAAACCCAAAGATTTTATGCGAGGCAACACATTTGTTTCCACATCTTTAAAATTGCCGTGAGGACGGTTGCGGTCGGTAGAAGCTGAACGAGGAAACATCGAATACCAAGAAGAGAAGGCTGCACGCTCTCTATCTGCCCAAATTTTCAATTCTCTATGAGTCGTAATGTGCTGTTTGTCAGGATATTGTTGAATCCAATAGTGCATTTGGGGACTACTTGAAAAAGCAATGGCTTCTTCATAATGCTTGGGGTCACGGAAGAGTTTGGCATAAGATTTTAGTTCAGGTTTATCTTCTTTTGTGGCAGATTTTGCCATTGTTTCCAAGATATTAGCTCCCACCAAAAGCTCCACATTTACGTGCTGACCATCCTTTATTTTCATCACCATTTCGTGTTCCCAACTGGCAGAATGATTGACCCAAGCCTCAATGGTATAAGTATAAAAGCCATTTTCATACACTGAAAAATTAGCTTGATAATGGTCATTTCCCATAAAATTCATGGGAACGGTATTCCAATTTTTGTCTTTTGAAGATTTATAAATAAGATTTGCCGATATGAGGTCGTGTCCATCTAAGAAAATATCGGCTTCTACTTTGATTAAATCGCCTACAAAGGCTTTAACTGCAAAACGCCCGCCCTCTAATTGTGGTGAAACGTGTTCAATAATTACTCTTTGTTGTCCTTGAATTGATGCTGGAATTTTGTTCATAAAAATGCTAATATGGTAAACGGTTCAAACTGAACGGTTCACGGATTTAGGAAGATAAAATATAGTTTAAATAGCTTTCAGCATTTGGCTATCGGCTTTGAAATAAGAATTTAGCTAATTTAAAGTGCGGATTACAAAATATCGGTCACTTATGATTTTTTAAAAAGCAAATGGTCTATTTTGATTGAATTATGGGTAGAAAAATCTAATCCTTCAAAACCATTTACCTTTTACTGTTCACCTTTGATTGAAACAACATTTTAGCCGTTCACATAAATTGGCACACAAATTGCAATTATTAAACTGAATATTAAAAAATGTGCTTAGATTTGCAGTAATAAGTATTTTTAGTAAAAATTTATACAATGATATAAATAAAATTCTAAAAACATTCCTAAACCACTAACATCCTAAGTATATTTTTTAACCCATTAAAACACAAACCATTATCGCCATGAAAAAGATTATTTTATCTCTATTCATTGTAGTTGGGAATTTTTGTAATACTTCAGCATCATTCAGTCAAATTGGTCCTGTCGGTAAAGCATGGACTTCGGAAGAAGGCACCGCCCGATATTATGCAGCTAATCTAAAAGGAAAATTAACCTCTTTCGGTGAAAAATATGATGATGCTTTATTGACCGCCTCGCATTCTAAATATCCGTTAAATACCATCGTAAAAGTAACAAATTTAGAGAATAATCTTAGTGTACAAGTCAGAATAAATGATTATTGCAAATGCGAAGAGGAAGGCAAAATAATTAATTTATCCAAAGAAGCGGCCTCAAAATTGGGCATGATGGCAAGCGGAAAAGCCAAAGTTCGCTTAGACGTTATAACGCCACCTGCTGCTGAAAAGACCATTGACAAAGCCCTTGATAACCTCCTGAATAAAGGGCGTGAGGTGAGTTCAAAAGAAGAATCAAAAGAAGTAAAAGCAAGCCTAAAAGAAACCGCTATCAATGCCGCCCTTCCTGCAGTAGTTCCTCCTTTTTCAGTCAATCATACCTACGATATTAACGGTACCGAAAAATCGCCAAAAGGCTTTGGCGTGCAAGTAACGGCACTTTCGAGTTTAGATATGGTTCAAGATTTGTACGATGAATTAGTGAAAATGGGTATCAAAAAAGATGAGATTTACGTACAAGTAGGAGCGAAGGACACCGGAAAGATATTAAGACTAATGTTCGGCGAATTTTATACCAAAGAAGCTGCTAATGAAAAATTATTATGGCTTTCGCAACATGGGTATAAAGGAGTGATTAGGTCGCATTATAATTTGTAAAAGTGATTGATGATTAATATTTCAAAAGGGGTATCAAAACATTTTTAGTTTTGATACCCCTTTTTATGAACCTTTATCCATTGTTATTAGCAAAAAAATGGAATGTAATATTTTGATTATCAGTAACTTATAGTTTTAAATAATGTCTTGTGCATTGGTGTGGCAAGTTGGTCAGTGGAGACACTGACCACGGATTTAACTAAACATTATTTCTAAATTATCAAAAATTTAATTCAAAGAAGCTTAAGGTTATTTTATCATATCTTCCATTTTTTTTCTAATATTTCCTCACCTTCTTCAACCTTTCCAAAGCCTCTTTTTTATCAAAACGGGATAAAATTCTTTGGTACATAGAAAGAAAGATGTTCGTAATTCGATGTTCGATATTCGAAAAAAAAAAACGATGTTCGATGTTCGTTTCTAGATATTAGGAGTAAACCAAACATCAAGAAACCGAACATCGAACATCGAATGCGGAACGCCGCCCGTACAAAAATCGAAAAAACTACTCCTTAATCACCTTCTTATTCACAAAGCCTTTATCGGTTTTTACTCGTACAATATACATTCCCGAAGGCTGTGATTGTACGTCAAATTTTACCGATTTAGCTTCATCAATTCGCTCTTGCTCGTTCAAAATAATGCCTTGAGCGTTCATTAGCGTAGCTTTTTCCCAATTCATTGTACCTGGAATCTGTACTGAAATAGACGATTGTGTGGGATTGGGTGCAATCTTTATTTCTTCCGAGGCTTCCTCTTCGGCAGCTTTTCTTTGCCCATTGGGAAGCGTGCCACAATCTATCACTTCAACTCTTACAGTAAGGGTTCTCACACAATTTGGATTATTCGGAATCGAAACTGTGACAGTGTAAGTTGTTGTTACCAAAGGACTTACTGTCAAACTGTCCAAATTGGCAGGTCCAACTACACCAACAATAGGACTCCAACTAAACAAACTTGGGAAAACATTTGATGTTGCTTTCAAAACTACACTTTTGCCTCTACACAGCTTAATTACAGAATCTCTAACCGCTATTTGCAAATCGCATGGTTGGGTACAATCTTTCAAATAGACTTTCACCGTAGCGGTTTTTGTACAAACTGTACCATCTGAATTTACGACTGAAATCGTAACGGTATAAATCGTCGGACTTGCCGATGGTGTTACGGTTGGCGTGGCAGTTGAGCCGTTCACAATCACTGAAGCTGGCGAAGATGCCCACGAATAGGTTGCACCCACAACCGCAGGAAGTGTATAAGCCGATAAAGTGGTGGAAGCTCCTTTACAAATCGTTAGGGCAGTATCTTTCACCGCCGCTCTCCAATCGCAGGGGTTGATGGGCGGACACTGTTTCACAATTACGGTAACGGATGCATCTTTCTTACAATTGGTACCTGCAATAAATGTTGTTAGAGTATAAGTAGTTGTTACGGTTGGTTTTGTCCAAGGGTTTTTAATGATAACACTACTTAACCCTGTGCCAGGCGACCATGAATATCCCAAGCCTATTGCTGGCGTAACGATTGGATTTAATTGTACAGAATCTCCCAAACATATTGTTACGGTGTTTGGATTAAAATTCACGGTTACCGAATCACAAGGACTTGTGGTTGTTGGGCATGGAGGAAGTTTAAAGCATAAATCGTCTTTGGTAATACAAAACCATGTTGGTTTACAATTTTTTATTTCCAATAACATAGCCTTCAAGCACACCAAAGCTCCCGATGTAGCTCCTGTTCCACTCACCACAACGGTAGTACAGAATGTTTGTCCAGGCAATAATCCACCAGAAGGACTCAGTATATTCGGGGTATAGGTAACACCTGGCGTTGAGCCGACTAAATTGATATTATTGGCGGTATGGGATGAATTGTTCTGAAAACATACAGTGAGATAATAAACCCCATTTTTACAAATTATCTCCTTGAATATCAAGTCCATACAATCACTGCATTGCCTAATGCCTATATCAACGGTAGCAGCATATTGACAACATTTTCCCGATGTTACTACTACTGTATAAGTACCAGCAGATGCTAAGGAAGCACTCGGAATGGAAGGGTTTTGAAGGGTAGAAGTAAATCCACTGGGTCCAGTCCATGAATATGTTGCTCCTGCAATTGCACCCGAAAATAAATTTAGTGTTTGCCCTACACAAAGCGGATTAGTAACCGTGCTATTGGAAGTAGCTACCAAAGAAATAGGGGAGGTGTTGATGGTAACTTTTGCCGCCATCCACCAGCACCCTGCACCAATGTCTCGAGCCTGTACCGCAATCACATTATCGCACCGCAACAAAGAGACAGGAATATTGAATGTTTTAGTATTTGCCGTGCCACTGCCAATGGCTATTCCGTTAAAATATAGAGTACAGATGTCATCAGAGGCAATTTCAATGGTTACACTCTTGACCTCGCAAAGCTGATTTATGGCAAATTTCTTCCGAAAATAATTAGTTTGATAGGGTGTATTGGCAGGATACCAAATTTTATTAGCACCCACAACTCCTACCTGATTACAGATAGCTTTACCGCCCCCAGGCATAAGCCAAGCAGGTGTCAGGACGTAAGCATTCGTATTCCAACCCACAAAATTGGTGTTAGTTACTCGCCACGAAGTATCAGTCGTGAAAGTGGTGGTGGCGGCTTGTGTTCTTCCCAAAGTTATCAGGAATAGTAAACACAGCACAGAAAGAGAAGGCAAGAATGCCTTCATTCGAGCAGTAAATGAGTTGTTCATAGCGGGAACAATTTATAGTGAAAAAAAATAAATTCGACTATTTCATGCAACCACTCAGGCTTTTAAATAGCTATCAGCTTAAAATCAGAGAGTTATCTGAGTTTAAGTTTCAATTATAAAATATTTTACGGTAAAGGATATAAGGTGAACGGCAAACGGTTCACGAGAAAATGTTAAATTTTATAATCCCAAAAAATGGAAAAACTTTTAGTAAATGAGTATTTTTTGAAGAAACTTAGACAGGAGAATATTTTTTGATTAGTAAAAGTATATATATAAATGGAATAATGCAAATTTTGACATTATTATTGAGTTAGCGGTATCAGCTAAACTACCATGACTGGATAGGTTAAACCTAAAAAAAACGTTTTTAATTTTCAATAAACCACATCTTAATTTATCTTTGTAGGCTATGCAACGCAAACTCATCCTTTCAAGTCCACTACTGGAAATTACCATCAGCCGTCTCTGTCAAGAATTGATTGAGAACCATCAGGATTTTGCCGATTCCGTCATCATTGGTTTACAGCCAAGAGGGATTCATTTTGCCAAACGAATTCATCAAGAATTAGAAGAGATTACGGGTGTAACAATTCCCTTCGGCGTATTGGATGCAACTTTCTATCGAGATGATTTTAGACGGAGAGAATTGGTGAAAGCCAATGAGACAAAAATTCCCTTTGTCATTGAAAATAAGCGAGTTATCTTGATTGATGATGTATTGGCAACGGGCAGAATGGTACGTTCGGCACTGGATGCAATGACGGCTTTTGGACGCCCCGAAAAGGTAGAATTATGCGTATTGATTGACAGAATTTATAATCGAGATTTACCAATAAATGCCGATTACGTGGGCAAAAAAGTAAATACTTTAGACACCGAAAAGGTATTAGTAGAACTTCAAGAACAAGGACATCCTTTAGATAGGATTTGGCTGATAATTAGTTAGAAGATGCAGAAATTAAGTACACGACATTTATTGGGCATCAAAGACCTTACGCCCGACGACATTGAACTCATTATGGCAACTGCCCGTGAGTTTAAAGAAGTCATTAATCGCCCCATCAAAAAAGTGCCTTCTTTACGTGATGTAACCATTGCCAATGTGTTTTTCGAAAACTCTACTCGTACCCGCCTTTCTTTTGAATTAGCTAAAAAACTCCTTTCTGCCGATACCATATATTTCTCAGCATCAGGGAGTTATGTAAAAAAAGGTGATACCCTTTTGGATACCGTCAATAATATTTTGGCTATGAAAGTGGATATGATTGTGATGCGACACGCCAGTCCTGGGGCTCCACATTTTCTATCGAAACATATCAAAGCCAACATCGTGAACGCTGGTGACGGTACGCACGAACATCCAACCCAAGCTCTTTTGGAT
>JANPGQ010000501.1:0-1662 GCA_031423975.1 Cytophagales bacterium
GGTTTACGTTATGATTTTTCGGTTTTAGCAAGAGTAATTACGGATTCGGTAAAAATGCACGTCGAATTATTAAATGCTAAAAAAGAAGTGATTGGTAGCACCCTTATTACACCAAATAATAACGAATGGACTAAATTGGAGTCAAGTTTTAATGCTTTGGCTTCGGAAGCAAAAGGTACATTCCGTGTTTGGTTTGAAGGCACGGGCGTTGTTGATTTGGATATGATTTCGTTGTTCCCTTCCGACACTTGGAAAGGTCGTAAAGGTGGAATGAGGGCTGATATGATTCAGTTATTAGCCGATATGAAACCTGGATTTGTCCGTTTCCCAGGTGGTTGTATTGTCGAAGGTTTTGACCTAAATAACCGTTATCAATGGAAAAAAACATTAGGACCAATCGAAGAACGCCAATTAATCATGAACCGTTGGAATATTGAGTTTACGCACCGTCCAGCTCCCGATTATTTCCAAACATTTGGTTTAGGTTTCTTTGAATATTTTCAACTATGTGATGATATTGGTGCTGCCCCACTGCCAATCTTAAATTGCGGAATGGCTTGTCAATTCAATTCTGCGGAAGTTGTACCCTTAGACCAAATACAACCTTACGTTGACGATGCACTTGATTTAATTGAATTTGCCAACGGCGATGTTTCTACCAAATGGGGTAAAATCCGTGCTGATATGGGTCATCCAGCTCCATTTAATTTAAAAATGATGGGGATTGGAAACGAAAACTGGGGACCACAATATGTAGAACGACTGAAAATATTTACCAAAGCAATCAAAGACAAATATCCGACTATCAAATTAGTAAATAGTTCTGGAATTGACCCCGAAAGCCGTATTTTCCAACATTTGAATACAGAATTACGTGCCATGAATGCAGACATTATCGACGAACATTATTACAATAAACCTGATTGGTTTTTGAAAAATGCCAGTCGATATGATTCGTATGACCGTAATGGTTCAAAAGTTTTTGCGGGTGAATATGCTGCTCAAAGTGACCATACTGTAAGTGTTGATAATAAAAATAGTTGGAATTGTGCCTTGTCGGAAGCTGCTTTCATGACGGGCTTAGAACGCAATGCCGCCGTAGTAAGCATGGCTTCGTATGCACCACTTTTTGCTCACGCAGACGGCTGGCAATGGACACCTGATTTGATTTGGGTAGATAATCTTCGTAGTTACGGAACGCCAAATTATTACGTTCAAAAATTGTACAGTAATAACAAAGGAACGCACGTACTGCCAATTACAGAAAGCGGCTCAACCATAGCAGGGAAAGATAGTTTGTACGCTGCGGCGGCTTGGGACAAAAACACTAACGAGGTAATTGTAAAAGTTGTAAACGTTTCTGGAAAGGCACAAAACCATGAATTATCATTGCTTGGCGTGAAGAAAATGGAAGCCGTTGCGAAGGCTTTTATCATGCAAAATGACAATTTGAATGAAGTAAATTCATTTGAAAATGCTACAAATGTTAGTCCAATTCAGAAAGATATCGCTGTTGATATCAAAAAGAAAATGGTAAGTTTAAATCTTCCTGCAAAATCATTTATCGTTTATCGGATTAAAGTTTTGGATAAGTAAGCGATTCATTATTTATCTATTCAGAAGAAATATTATTTTTATATGAAAAATTTGACATTTTCAAAT
>JANPGQ010000502.1:0-6346 GCA_031423975.1 Cytophagales bacterium
ATTCATACACTTAACTGTTTATTGTCAAGTTAAATCAGTAGCATATGGTATGGTGTATAATGGAAGTTATGTTAAGTATATCTTCATGACATACAACCTATCATTTTATAAATTGGAGTTACTGTATCTCTTGTGTAGCCAACCACCAATACCAAAAAAAGGAAAAATACCAAAAAAGTTCCTGTTGAACATACGAATCGTAAATGTAAAATTTTTAAAATTTGTGGTTGTCGATTTAGAGGTAAACATTCTAATTATGAAAGTACTTGGCTATTAATTGCAGCAATTGTAAATCTAAAAGAATCAACAAGGCATTTACGATTTTCCACCGTTTAATTGGAAAGTTGTCTATTGGAAAAAGAAATCTTAATAATGGTCAAAGAACGAGATAATCAAAGTATTAAAATAGAATGGCAATTCTCAATTAAAAAAGCCGGAAACAAGCTAAATAGACACTACGATAAAGTAAATCTGACAAATTCTAAATTTAAAGAAACTTAGTTAACAATGTATTAAGCTATTTTAGATGTGTAAACCTACTAATTCTCAAATTTCAAAATCCCATTATTCAACAACTGAATACTACCACCACCATACATAAGCCGTTTGATTTGCACTATAATCCCATCAATGGTAACTATATGTCCAATTCCAATGTAAGCATTCGTTGTAATGCTTGGTATAGTTCCGCATTGCCAAGTAGATGAATTCTGCCAATTGCCCGATTGGAAAGTAGTTGGGTCAATGGGAACTGGTAGTACATTAATTGCTAAGGTTTGAGCAACGCTACTTCCACAGATGTTATTAGCTTTTACACTAATACTTCCCGAGGTTGCTGTTCCAGAGAAACTTATCGTTGCGGAATTGGTAGTACCCGTAATAGTTGCATCCGTTCCTGAATATGTCCACGTGTATGAAGTAGCTCCCAAAACCGCAGGAATGGTATAAACCACACTATTAGCTCCTTGACAAACATTTATGGATGAAACCGTAAAGGCTAACGGCTGTCCAAGCACCGTATTCGTAGCAACGACCGTAGTTGCACTTGCCGTACAAGTTCCATTTGCAATTTTTACCGTGTAAGTCCCTGAATATAAACTTGATATGCTATTGATACTTGGATTTTGGAGAGTTGAAGTGTAACTATTGGGACCTGACCATAAATAGGAAATACCACCGTTTGAAGTTAAACTTAACGTAGAGCCCGTACATTTTGGAGAATCACTCCCTGCAACAGCCGTGCAAACTATACTGAAATTATTATTAGAAATATCAAAAAATATCCTTCCTGTGCCTCTCACCATCAAACGTGCCGTGGTGGAAAGTATATTTGGGACTGTAATTGAGGCAGTCCCTGAATTTGGAACACTTGATGCCAAAATAATTGGGTAAGTTAAGCCGCCATCGGTAGAAAGTAAAATATCCACATTGGCACAACTCACAGGAGTAGCCGTGGTATTTGCCACATTCCACGTTACGGTCTGTGAACTGAATGCTCGCCATGAAATACCAGTGGCAGTTGGTAGCGTAATAGCCAAAGGTCCTGAGGTACTATCTACCGTAATAACCACATCGATTCGGTCGTTGAAACCTGCCGCCACAGCGTTATCTCGAACGACTAATCTAAAATTTAAAGTCCTTCCTACCGTTGGCAAAACCTCCCAAGTCGTATCTTTATTCATTGCCAAATCATTAAGATTGGGTAAATATCGTGTCCCATTTAGCGAAGGACTCAAACTTCTAAAATTTGGACCACCCTTAGAAGTGCTTACGGGTTTTTGAGTACTTATTTCCTTGTCCATTTGTTCCCAGCAATACGTTACAGACGCATTACCGTCCGCATCAGTAGCCACGCCACTCAGAAAAAATGGTGTTCCCTTTGGAATCGTTTGATTGGCAGTATAAGTTGTGATGGTGGGAGCAGCATTTAAAGGCGTGGTGACAGTAGCACAAGAATTGCCCGAACCCGTAATAAAGCTATACATTTCCAGTAAGTTTCCACTATGAAAATAGGCGTCGCTATTGGACTGAATATCAGGGGGACAAATGCCTGCATATCCCATAATTGTTGTGGCACTGCCTGGTTCCCAAGCCGTTGAAGCACTTCTATTTCCCCCGCAACTATTGTTAAAAGTATGATTTCCGCCAAATTGATGTCCCATCTCGTGGGCTACGTAATCAATATCAAAAGCGTCACCAATTGGAGATGAAAGACCTGTAACTCCAATCGCCTTCGACGAACCACAAACAACTCGGAGTCCCGCAACCCCTCCCCCTCCCGTGCTAAACACGTGACCTATGTCATAGTTTGCATCCCCTATAACACTGTTAAGCGTAGTTTTATTCTGCCCAAGCATAGCTCCTCCATCTTCGTTTGTATAAGGATCAGTCGTAGCGTCAGTATAAATGATAAGGTTATTATTAGCGATAAGATTCATTCTTACGGAAAGATCCTTTATGAAAACACCATTGATTCTATTCATAGTGGTGACCTGGGCTGCTAATGCTCCTGTAACCGTTGCTCCGTGAAAAGCGGTATATTCTCCCGTGGCTGCCAAAGCCAAGCGATAAGTTCTGAGTTTTTTGTCCCCTAATGGAAGATTTAAGGTTGGGGTAATATTAACAGGTTTGGGGGTATTGTTATCAGTTGGTATTTGCGTAGAATCACCCGTTAAGATTCCATCCGTTTTTACGCTACACTTAAAATTTTTGGTAGTCAGAAAATCATTTTTGAAATAACTCAGGTAATATTCCGTATTCCCCTGACTGTAAGGGTCAATAAAGTAGGTTCCATCGGGTGAAAAAACCATGGCATGAAAGCCCGCAGGAGTCACATCAAAGCGAACCGTAATGCCCTTATTATCAATATTATAACCTGAAAATGTTTTTATTTCGGGAAATTTATTGGCAAGTTCAAGTTCCATAATCGGCGACTCAGAAATAGCAAATGTCTGCATTTTGCCATCTGGCATTGGTAATTCAAACATTATACTTGATTTCTGAGCTGCCGCTGTAAATTCCATTGGGGATTTTTGGAGCATCGCCTTCAAGTTAGAAAGCTCTAATTTAACTACTCGGTATTTTTGAGGGATAATTAGTCTTGTAGTGATTGTAACTGGTTCATTTTTAACATCTTGCCAGAAATTCGTTTGTGCAGATAGCCATTGTGGAATGCCTACTATTACTAAAAAAAATAACCGAATTGCTTGTTTTCTAAGGGCAGTTCTAAACAATTGAGCCATAACGCTAATGCTAACTTTGATAAAAAACTCCATGTGTGTGTTAATAAAAAAGGTTAAAGCAAGATATAAATGCTTTTGGTTAATTAAAATAATGGGTAAAATCAAGGAATTGAAGTATTGGATTATTGAAGAATTGACAACTTGAACAGGTATAGGTGTGTTCTTTTATCGTAAGCGTAAAAGAGATAGAAATGTTTATAAAAAAAATTAAAATAATGGAAACATTTTCTTGTTTAAAAATAAATATGATTGATGAATGTAGTTTTTAATTTTGCAGAGTATTTATTTCGATAATTTTTATTATCTATTAGTTTTTAAGTATTATGCGAATACAGCAACAACACTACTTTGTGGACACAAAAATCATCACTTGTTTTACAAGAGCATTTTGATTAAATTGCCTTAACAATTTTATACAAATTCGAGTACTTTTAATGTATATGTCAATTTTTAACCGTAAATTATTCGTTATGAATATCTTAAAAATAACATTTTCTTGTAAAAAAAAGCAGAATTTCTTTCATGAATTTTGCTTACTTTTTCTTGTTCTAATTTGTTCTTTGGATGGTTTCAGTCAAAGTCGGGATATTAGTTACATGACTTCGGGCGGTAAGCTCAAACCTCTGCAAGCAATCATGGATATTAGGCATTATACGATTAATTTGGATGTGGATATTGATCATAAAACGATAAAAGGTAATGTTGAAATAACCTTAAATTTATCAAAACAAACAGATACGTTGTTGATAGATTTGGTGCATTTGATGCAGGGGAATAAGATAAAAGTTAATAATCAACTTGTTGCATTCAGTCAAAAAGATGATAAAATTTACATTACGCAAACCAACGGTTTCAAACAAGGGCAACAAAAAATAGCGATTGAATACGGTGGAGAGCCTCCTGTGGCTATAAAACCGCCTTGGGATGGTGGATTTACTTGGACAAAAGATGCTAACGGAAATCCTTGGGTTTCTGTTAATTGCCAAGCCGAAGGTGGAAAACTTTATTTCCCCTGCAAAGATCATCCAAGTGATGAGCCTAATGAAGGCGTTGATTTGAATATCACTGTGCCTGCAAATCTGGTTGTTGCCGGACCTGGATTACTGCAAAAAGTAATTACAAAAAAAGATAAGAAAACCTATTATTGGAAAACCAATTATACGATAAGTAACTATTGCATTGTGTTTAATATTGGGAAATACAAAGTGGTTAGCGATACTTACACAACCATAAGTGGCAATAAAGTACCCGTTGATTTCTATGTGCTTGAAGTTGATACAGCCAATGCAAAAAAGTTAATTCAAACAAAAATTAGGGATACTAAAATATTGGAGAAATATTTTGGTGAATATCCTTGGGCGAAGGAGAAAATCGGTATTGCAGAAGTTCCCAACTCTGGAATGGAACATCAAACAATGATTACTTTTCAAAATAAATTTGATTATAAAAAAATTGGCGGTCAGGACTATTCAGCAAATTTGTTTCATGAATATGCCCATGAATGGTGGGCAAACAAAGTTACCAACAAAGATTGGGCACACATGTGGATTCAAGAGGGTATAGCCACTTATGCTGAGGCTTTATGTATGTTCGAATTGGGTGGACAAGCGGCTTACGATGAAATAATAAATGCTCATAAGCGAAGCGTAAAAAATAAAAAAGCGGTTGTGCAGGGTGAAGAATTAACGGAAGAAGAAACGTATTCGGGTGGTGATATTTACACGAAAGGTTCATTTTTTATGCATAGTTTGAGATTTTTGATAGGCGATGATATATTCTTCCCCACCCTAAAAAAACTGGCAACGGATCCAGGATATACCTACGATAACTTCGTTACGACTGCTGATGTAGAACAATTATTTAGTAATGCTTCTGGTAAAAAACTCAAACCTTTTTTTGACTTTTACATGAGAACAACCGACGTACTTGATTTTAATGTAAAGGAGATAGGATATCATAAATATCAGATTAAAATCAATAATCATTTTATGGATTTACCCGTTGAGATTACGACCGATAATAAAATCGAGAAAATTAATATCCCAAAAGATGGAATTATTGTCATGGGCAATACCCCGCCAATGGTTGACTTGAGAGGGTTTTATTTGAAAAAAATAAACATTCAGTAAGTTTGGGCTTGATTAGTTTAAAAAATAATACAATTTCAATCAACGAATATATATAAAATTTCTGTCATAATTATTCTGTCTTTATTAACAACAATGACCAACGTTTTCGCTGACCATTACCCCATTGACAAAAGAATTGATGTAAAGAATTATCGATTTAATATTACTGTATCTGATAAATCAAATGAGATAGATGTTTTCGCCTCTGTAAAAGTATATTTTAAACAATCAGGCGTAAAACAATTTAGGCTTGATTTGGTAAATAAACCAATGAAAGGTGAGGGCAAAGGAATGATTGTGAACTCAATTACTGTTTTGGGTAAAGATATTTCTTACACTCATACCAACAACGCATTATTGATAAATCTTGATCAACCATCAATAACTGGGAAAAAAATTACTTTTCAGATAAAATATCATGGTCAGCCCGCAGATGGACTACACATAGGACCAACTAAATATGGAGACAGGAGTTTTTTGGGTGATAATTGACCAAACAAAGCCCGAAATTGGCTTCCCCTCATTGACCACCCCCTCCGACAAAGCCACTTGTGAATTTATTGTAAAGTCACCCATGAATTATAAAGTTGTTTCCAATGGATTACTCATGGAGGAATCAGTCATCAATGATTCAACAAAATTGACCCACTGGAAACAATCCGTTCCAATTGCCACTTGGTTATATACTTTGGGAATAGCCAATTTTGCCGTTCAATATGTGGACAAATTTGAAGGTAAATAAATAGAATCTTGGGTTTATTCTCAAGATAGAGTTGCAGGTTTTTATGATTTTGCCGTTCCCTAAAAGGAAGTATTAGACAACTTTCCAATTAAACGGTGGAAAATCGTAAATGCCTTGTTGATTCTTTTAGATTTACAATTGCTGCAATTAATAGCCAAGTACTTTCATAATTAGAATGTTTACCCCTAAATCGACAACCACAAATTTTAAAAAATTTACATTTACGATTCGTA
>JANPGQ010000503.1:0-8467 GCA_031423975.1 Cytophagales bacterium
TTCTTCAATACCTTTCGTTAAAATTGGTCTTTTCTTATTTGTATTAATCCGTAGAGCATAGCTGAAATTTTCTTGGTTTTTTCAATTAATTCCATGCCTTTTTCTTTAAGAAAGTACATTTTCCATAACTACCGAACCATCTAACATTCTAATAACTCGGTGTGCATAACGAGCATCATGTTCAGAGTGTGTTACCATGACTACGGTCGTTCCAGCATCATTCAAATTCGTCAATAACTCCATTACTTCATTACCATTTTTAGAATCCAAATTACCCGTCGGTTCATCGGCAAGAATGAGTTTTGGATTGTTCACCACAGCCCGAGCCACAGCACAACGTTGTTGCTGACCACCCGATAATTGTTGTGGAAAATGGTTTTTACGGTGCATGATTTGTACCTTTTCTAATACTGCCTCCACACGCTTTTTACGCTCATCGGCATCAATTCCTAAGTATAATAATGGCAACTCAACATTCTCATACACAGTCAGTTCGTCAATCAAATTGAAGGACTGAAACACAAAACCAATATTGCGTTTGCGAAGGTCGGCTCGCTTGCGTTCATTATATGAAATAACTTCTTCGTTATTAAAAAGAAAACTGCCCGTATCAGCATCATCCAAGAGACCAATGATGTTCAAAAGGGTTGATTTTCCACAGCCCGAAGGACCCATGATGGCAACGAATTCACCCGTTTTAACTTCCGCAGAAAGTTTGTTGAGTGCTACCGTTTCGATATCCTCAGTACGGTAAATTTTTTCTAAATCGGTTATTTTTAACATGATATTTTTGGTTTTAATAAATGTCTTTTTTGTTTGTTTCTGTCTGAATTTGGATTCGTAGGATTAGTGGACTCGAAACATCCCACTAATCCTTTAATCCAACAAATCCAAGTTCAGAAAATCTACTTCGGTGCTTTAATCACCAATTCCTGCATATCTCCATAATTTTCATAGCTACTCGTTACCACTTTATCTCCCACCTTCAATCCACTCATAACTTCGTAGTAATCAGGATTCTGACGACCTAATTGAATATCAACTTTATACGCCTTCGTACCGTTTTCGTTCACTTTAAAAATCCAATTGCCACCCGTTTGTTGATAGAAACCACCTTTGGTCAAAAGAATCGCTTGCGTATCATCACTCAAAGAAAGCCTAACTTGCAGCGTTTGTCCACGGCGAATATTGCTTGGAGGCGTACCGATAAACTCCATATCCACCTGAAAACGACCACTCGTGACCTGCGAATAAACCTTCTTGATTTTGAGTTTATAAGTCTTTTCGCCAATGGTAAATTCGCCCATCAAACCAATAAAAACCCTTGAAATATAATGCTCATCAATATCCGCTCGAACCTTAAAACCACTCAATACATCAATCTGTCCTAAGCGTTGTCCACGAGTTTTCAATTCACCTACCTCCGCATTCCTTGAGGTCAACTGACCATCCACGGGAGCTTTCACAATCAAATCCTGAGCTTTTTTACGCATCAACGCCAAGGTATTTTGGTTACGAGCAATGGTTTCACGCATCTGATTAATTTGCTGATTAGTGGTAACCGAATCTTGCTTTAAAGTTTGGCTAACTAATCTTCTTCTACGGCTTTGATAATTATAAGCATTCGTTGAAGCCTTGTATTCTTGTTCGCCAATTACTTTTTCACGAAATAATCTTTCATTCAACTTATAAAGTCTTTCCGCTTCCGTAAAACCATTTTCAATATCTGCTTGGTTATTTTGGTATTGAATAGTAGCCTGAGCCGCCAAATTACGGGTATATTGCATTTGGGTCTGAAGTGTAAAAACCGAAGTCTCCTGATTTGCCAAAGACAATTCCAAATCCGAATTTGCCAATTTCATCAAAGGTTGCCCTTTCCTAACCATTGTGCCATCTTCTACCAAAACATCTTCCACTCGTCCACCTTCCACGGCATCCAAGTAAATGGTCTGAATCGGCAAAACCACACCATTAATAGGAATAAACTCCTGAAAATTTCCTTTTGATACCTCCGAAACTGTCAATCTGTCTTGGGCTACATTCAATTTAGTTTTGCCCGTATTACTCATGTAAGCGGCTGCAATCAAGCCAATTACCGCTACACCACCCACAACTGGCAAGATGCGTTTAATTGACCATTTCTTTTTTTCTATTACTCTGTCCATGATATTTTTTTGATTTTAAATGTTTTAAATAGGTTTTGGCAATACTATTAACAAATTAGTGCCAAAAATATAAGTAATTGACTATCAATATTTTAATAAATATTATTATACCAAAACTGTTCGCTTTCGATACACTTTTTGTACGCAAGCGGACGGTAATTTTCGCTTAAAAATGAAATAACTATACTTAATTTCCGTATCACTCTTTTGTCCTTTGCTTTTCAAACTATACCTTTACGCCATAATTCAAGTGTAAGGCTTAATTTAGTAAATTTCGATTTTCACAAAATAATAATTCATATCAAAAATGAGTGTACTTGTTAATAAAGACTCAAAAGTAATCGTTCAAGGCTTTACAGGAACAGAAGGTTCTTTTCATGCTGGCCAAATGATAGAATACGGAACGAATGTAGTGGGCGGAGTAACCCCTGGAAAAGGTGGTTCAATGCACCTCGACCGTCCCGTTTTCAATACCGTTATCGAAGCCGTTGAGAAGGCAGGAGCTAATACTTCTATCATCTTTGTACCACCAGCTTTTGCGGCTGATGCCATCATGGAATCTGCCGATGCAGGTATTAAAGTGATTATTTGTATTACTGAGGGCATCCCAACAAAGGATATGATTGCCGTGAAATCGTACATTGAAGGAAAAGATACAACGCTTATCGGACCAAACTGCCCAGGCGTTATGACCGCTGGCGAATGTAAAGTAGGTATCATGCCAGGCTTTATTTTTACGAAAGGAAAAATTGGTATCGTTTCAAAATCAGGGACTTTGACTTATGAAGCCGTTGACCAATTGACCAAAGCAGGTTTAGGACAAACAACTGCTATTGGTATCGGTGGTGACCCAATCATCGGAACAACTACCAAAGAAGCCGTTGAATTATTGATGAATGACCCTGAAACAGAAGGCATCGTAATGATTGGTGAAATAGGTGGAGGTATGGAAGCAGAAGCTGCTAATTGGATTAAAGCCGACGGAAACCGTAAACCAGTAGTTGGTTTCATTGCAGGACAAACTGCCCCGAAAGGTCGTAGAATGGGTCACGCAGGTGCAATTATTGGTGGTGCTGATGATACTGCTGCTGCTAAAATGAAAATTATGGAAGAATGTGGCATCCACGTTGTTCATTCACCGGCAGATATTGGTGCAACGATGTTGAAGGCATTAGGAATGTAATATTCAAACTATATATAATCTTTATAATCGTTTTGAACGCTCATAAAGATTTGTTTTGAAGGAAGTCTTCGTTTTGAACGAAGACTTCCTTTTTGGTTTATATGACCAATCTTTTGTAATTTTGAAAAAATAAGCCAATCTCATTGAACTCAACGCTATTTCATATCATCAATAAAAATCACAAAAGACTTCTTGCCTTTGTCTGTGTATTCGCAGACCACAATTTGACAGGGTTAGCGTGGAGAAAAATCTTTACAGTAACGATGTTTACTGCCTATTGCCTAATACCTAATGCCATTCATGCCAAAGGTGGAATCGGTCCAGAAAGTTCCTATTATCTCGTTCACGACTATCAAGATGATTGGCAGGTTTTCGACAGTCGTTATAAAGCGTATGTACCTTACGTGCATGAGCAACACGAGGGTTACAACTCATTCAGCCTATTTTTTGACATTGAAAATTATAAAGGCTATAAATTGCTGTATCGTTCAGAAAGAGAAAATTATTTGTTTATTGATGCCACTTTACAGAAAAAATTATCTAATACTTCATGGGTAGTTTTGGATATAGACAGCTTGCAACAAGCCTTTCACAAAACAAAACTATTCCTCACTATTTACGGTACTAATACCAATGTTGAAGATATCACCATTCAGATAGGCAACAAAATCTCTAAATCCCAAAAAACGAGTGAAATAGGCGAATCTTTATTGACTATTTTACCCAGAGAGTTATCCCCATTTCAAAATTTTTTCGTGATTGGTTTATTGCTATTGGCTTGTTTGTACGCATTTTTATATAATTTTCAACCAAAATCTTTTCAACGATTTTTTAGTATCAGAGACCTCTTGACGTTGAGCAAAAGAGATGAATCTTTTGTAGTAAACAAACCTTTCGACATTGGAAATATCCTTTTTGTCGTAAATCTAAGTTTTACTTTGGGGTTTATTTTCATGCTCATTACGCACGAAAAAACCGACCTATTTTCAGCCAGTAACATCCTTCGTGAAGGAGAAACTTTGGGAACATTACTATTAAATTTCTTTGAAATAGCAATTATTGTTTTCGCCGCCCTGATTTTCAAGTATTTTGCCCTCAGAGTTTTATCTAACCTTTATCGTTTAGATAACATCACCAATATCCATTATTTCAAAATCATTCAAGCATCCAGTATCTTCTTTTTGTTGATTTTAATTGTGCTAACATATAGTACAGTTTCCGTTCCTGAAATTATAAAAAGTGCAGAGAAATACTTTTTTGTTCCTATATCCTTATTCTTTGTGCTTCGCTTGGTGTTACTCTACTTCACGATAAATAAGATGGCAACGTTAAAAAATCTGTATTTATTTTCGTACCTTTGCATCATTGAATTGATTCCGCTGATAGTAGGCATTCGTTTTGCTCTTTAATGGCAATCAATTTATGTTTTCCGTAGTCCAAAATTGTGTCTATTCAATCTTGTGAATTACAAAGATTTGCCCCATCCAGAAAATTTAAAGTCATTGAGCATGAGCGAAATAACAGTAACCGCACATCCAGACAGATTAACCAAAGTAACCAGTATTTTAGTTACCCAAGCACGTCCAACTGATGAAAAATCTCCCTATTTCGAGTTGGCACGAAAATACGACATCACGGTTGATTTCCGCCCATTTATTGAAATTCAAGGAGTAGCCTTCAAAGATTTTCGTAAACAGAAAATTAATATCCTCGACCACACGGCAATTATTTTTACCAGCCGTAATGCCGTAGATCATTTTTTTAGAATATGCAAAGAAGCAAGAATTGAGGTACCTGCCGATATGAAATATTTTTGTATCACCGAACAAACTTCCAATTACTTACAGAAATACATTGTTATCCGTAAGCGTAAGATTTTTACAGGTACAAAAACAGCGGCTGATTTGTTAGAATTAATCAAGAAACATAAGACTGAAAAATTCTTATTTCCTTGTTCAGATAAGCGTACAAACGATATTCCCGAATTTATGGGAACTAACGAACTGCAACTGACCGAAGCCGTCATGTACGAAACCGTTTCTTCAGATTTATCTGATTTAGAAAGTGTTTTCTATGATATCATAGCCTTTTTCAGTCCATCAGGAATAAAATCTTTAATGGAAAATTTCCCTGATTATAAACAAAACAAAACTCGCATTGCCGCATTTGGGCCCACAACTGCCAAAGCTGTAACTGCCGCTGATTTAATTTTGGATATTCAAGCTCCACTACCAAACGCCCCATCCATGACGGGTGCGCTGGAATTATACATTAAGAAAGCTAATCAATAGTTTTAATGTTTGGATAATATAGATGTGATATCCTTAAATCAGATATAGAAAATATTTTTCAAAAAGCCTCAAAACCGATAAGATTTTGAGGCTTTTTTGTGTATTCTTAAATGCGATAAATGTACATTTTGGGAATTTTTCAAAAAGTTTTCGAGCAACAACAAACATTCACAACAAAACCGCATTCATTAGCGTTAAAATAATCTATTCAATATTTTTTAGCGTATATTTAGAATCTTTATTATTTTTGAATGTATTACTTTCATGGGCAGAAGATAAGTCAGCACCATAATTGCCTTAAATATTTGGTAATCAGACAATTAAATAATTTTCAAAAATTACACTTCTAAAAAACCGTTCACCTTTGACTGTTCATCGTGAACCAAATGTTTAATCGTTATGCAAAACTATTTACGTTATATATTTTTGATTTGCTTGGCTTTTGTAGTCTCAAAAACAATGGCTCAACAAGATGCCCAATTGAGCCAATATATGTTTAATCCGTTGTATATTAATCCGGCTGCGGCTGGGGTGGATGGCGTAATAAAATTTCAATTGCATTATCGTAACCAATGGTCTGACTATCAGACTACTTTCGATGGGAATGGCTCGTTGGGAACACAAATTTTTACGGCATCTATGCCTTTGAATGGCTTGCACAGTGGTATTGGCATACAATTTGTCAATGACAAAACACCATCTGGTTCAGGTTATCAGAATATGCTGTTATCGTATTCATACCAAATAGGATTATCAAACGGAGCAATTGTATCAATTGGAGCAAAGGGTGGTTTTCATACAAAAACTTTTGATTCACGCTTTCGCCCCCGTGATACAGGTGATCCAATCGTGGATGCTTTGTCGGGCAGTGTAAATCAAACCAAAGCAGATTTTTCAGTAGGTGCTTTATACAAAACATCAACCTATCAAATCGGGGCAAGTTTAAATCATGTTAATACGCCAACGTATGGGTTTTCAGCAGATAAAACAGGTCAATATGCCATAAAACAAGTTTTGAATTTGACGGCAAGTTATGATTATTATCTTACTGATTTAATCAAAGTAAGCCCAATGGCGTTGTGGAAATCAGATTTTGTGAGTAATGCCTTAGAAGGGGGAGCAATTGTTACTTATTCAGACAGATATTGGCTCGGAGGTTCATATCGTTTAAACGATGCTGGCATTATTATTGCAGGAATTTCGCTGTTGAAAGACAATGCATTGCGGTTCGGATATTCCCTGGACTTAACCAATGTAGGAGCAACCGCCAAAGCCCCACTTACGCACGAAATCCTGTTGAGTTACGCCCTACCCGCCCCACGGCTATTAGCAGGAAAGAAAACACCAGTGCGAACTCCACGATTTAGACATTAATGAAAAAATTAATTAACTTTGTTAATTAATTGCATACTAAAAAATTAATATTTTACGTTTTTAAGGAAATTTAACATATTATAATTGCCTTAGATTTTAAAAAGTACATTAGGATTAATTTAAAAATAAAATCATATTGAAGGAAAAATTACATTCAATTATTAAAATAGTTTTGATTTAAGTTTTCAAAATATTGAGAGTAAACATCACATACTATCCAAATTAAATGTTAATTATTGCTTTCTCAATTAGGTATCATTCAAAAAGTTTATAACACTATGAATCACAGTGGAATTTTCAGGAAAATATTTTTACTACTTATTGTAGCCGTTCCTGTTTTGTTCTTGGACAGTTGTTCGTCTGGAGGGAAAAGCAGTAAAGGTAAATCAACTGCCAGTAGCAAAGGGAGAAGCAGCACCAAAGGCAAAGGAGAAGTAGCCAGTAAAGGAAAGGGCAAGGGCAGCAAAAATAGCCGAAGCAGTAAAAAAGAAGACGTTGGAATGATCAACGGTGAAGTGGCAGCGACCAATCGTAAAGGTTGGAAACAAACTACTCCACTCGGAATGGTCTTGATTCCTTCAGGCTCATACATGATGGGACAAGCTGACGAAGACGTTACGGCTTCATCGGTAAGTTTCAACAAACGTGTAACGGTTGCCCAGTTTTACATGGATGATACCGAAATCACCAACAATGAATACCGTCAGTTTACGAATGCAATGATGACCGACTCTATCTCAGTATTGGGAGAAGAGAAAATTATTGCAGAATTATATCCTGATACAGCTGTATGGAGTAAAGACTTTACCTATCACAATGGTGATCCAATGACTGAGTATTATTATTCAAGCCCAGCGTTTGATATGTATCCAGTAGTAGGTGTAAGTTGGACAGCAGCAAGATATTTCAGTGATTGGAGAACCAAAGCATATAACGATTTTCGTACTTCGGAAGGTCAATATATTTCGCCAAGATTTCGTTTGCCATCAGAGGCTGAATGGGAATGGGCAGCACGTGGAGGAAAAGCCTCCGCTAAATATCCTTGGGGTAACCCTTACGTAGCGAATGGAAAAGGTTGTTTATTAGCCAACTTCAAACCACACAGAGGAAATTACGATGCTGACGGATATGCTTATACAGCACCAGCCAATCAGTTCAATCCAAATGATTATGGCTTGTACAATATGGCAGGAAACGTATCTGAATGGTGTTTGGATGCTTATGCCGACAATTCAGTAGCGATTACTTGGGATTTGAACACCATCAATGATGATAAAGACGAACCACGCAAAGTGATTCGTGGAGGTTCTTGGAAAGACGTAGCATATTATTTGGAAACAGGTACACGTTCGTATGAGTACGAAAACAAAAAACGTTCATATATTGGATTCCGTTGTGCGATGAACCACCTGGGGCGTTCGTCAGGAAAGGAATTCAAATAATATAAATTAACA
>JANPGQ010000504.1:0-2625 GCA_031423975.1 Cytophagales bacterium
ACCACATTTTCTTTGGCATAAATTTTATAACAAAGCGTAACTTCCACGGGGTAAACGGGGTCTTTCAACAGCACATTTACTTGGCTGACATTGTCATCAATTTTCTTGGTTTCATGGCTCACGTACTTCAAATCCAATGAAGTATTGCCATCAGTGTGCGTAATTCTGATGGCGGGTTCTACAATACTCCACGTACCGCTTGGGGTATAAGCATTGTTATAAATTCCTTCGCTACCATTACTGTCTTTTAGATTTAAACTCTTAATAATCAAAGTGTTATCGGTATTCTGTAACAGTTTTTTGCCAAAATGAATAATGCCCAAACGGTTTTCTTTATCGGTTTGCAAAACCATCGCATTATCCTTGGTTTCGATTGGAATGGTAATGATTTGCTGTGCCTTTATATTGAAATGAAACAAGGTTAGCAATGATAAAATGAGATTGATTTTGAATAATTTTTTCATGTAAAATATGTTGGGATTGATAATATGGAAGGAAAATTTTAAATTATAGCGGTTATAATACGTAATTACAAATCTAAAATTAAGAATTAATAATAATCAATTATAATTTTATTTAAAAATACAATCATTTTTAAATAAAATTGATTTAGTACAAAAGATACTTTATTTAGTTATATCATTTTGAAATTTGCTTAAATTTTTTCTCCTTACCTTTGTGAAAATATTGGTTTAAAATAGAACACGATGAATCGTAAGGAACAATTGAAACGCCTATCGGCAACAGATAAATTTGATATATGCGTAATTGGTGCGGGTGCAACAGGGGCGGGTGTAGCCTTGGATGCAACCCTCAGAGGTTTGAAAGTTTTATTAATCGATAAAGGGGATTTTGCGGGACAAACAACTTCAAAATCTACTAAATTAATTCACGGCGGCGTAAGATATTTGGAGCAAGCCGTGAAAAAATTGGATTGGGAACAGTATAAGATGGTTAAGAAAAGCCTTTTTGAACGAGATACTTTACTTAAAAATGCCCCTCATTTAACGCACCCTTTGGCAATATTAACGCCTTGCCGTACATGGATTGAAAGCATTTATTTGACCATTGGACTGAAAATGTATGAATGGATTTCGGGCAAACATACCATTGGGGCAAGTCGTTGGTTATCCAAAAAAGATGCCCTTGAATTGATTCCAGAACTGAAGAAAAAAACGCTGAGTTCAGGAGTTTTGTATTACGACGGTCAGTTGGATGATGCCCGTTATTGTTTGGCAATTGTCCAAAAAGCAGAAGAGTTGGGTTGCACAGTTTTGAATTATACTCAAGCCCTTGATTTTCATAAAGATAATACAGGAAAGCTAAAAGCATTAATCATAAAAGATTTAACTTCTAATGCTTTACATACGATTAACGCTGATGTTTTTGTAAACGCCACAGGACCTTTTGCCGACCATATTCGTCAGATGGCTAATCCGAAATTGAGTTCACGGATGAAGGTTAGTCGAGGTGCTCATATTGTTTTACCTGCCGATGTCATGAAAAACCCAACGGCAATGCTCGTTCCAGAAACTTCTGATGGACGGGTTCTTTTCATCATTCCTTGGCAGGACGCATTATTAGTTGGAACAACAGACGAAGAAGATACGCTCTCGGAAACGCCTGATTTAGAGGAGGTTGAGATTCCATATTTATTGAAATACGTAAATCTTTACTTAGAAAAACCCGTAACGCCTGACCAAATTTTAGCGGGTTTTGCAGGACAAAGACCACTTTTGGGCAAAGCAGAAGTAGGTTCAGATACAAAATCGCTCGTCCGTGACCATGAAGTTGAAGTTGATACTAATAGTCAATTAGTGAGCATCATGGGTGGAAAATGGACTACGTATAGACTGATGGCAAAGGACACGATTGACCATATTTACGAAGCGATTTGGCAAAAAGAAATCGTGAATTGTACCACAGAACACCAATTATTACACGGTGCTGTTGGGTATGATTTTAATGATTGGAAAAGCCTTTCCGCTGACTATCATATTTCGGAAGAAGTAGCAAAACACCTCCTAAAAAAGTACGGTTCAGAAGCAAAATCAGTCTTGGAATTGACCGAAAACGAAGCTGATTTGAAAGAATTACTCGTACCCAATCATCCATTTATCAAGGCAGAAGTACAATATGCTATCAATCAAGAAATGGCAGTAAACGCTACTGATGTTTTGGAAAGAAGGTTGGGACTGAAATTGAGAGACGAAAAAGCAGCAAAACAAGCGGAAGGATTTGTGAATGAAATATTGTCTCAATCTAATGAATTCGCAATCATACATTGATGGAGAATCCGTTAGCCCCATCGGGGCGATATATTGGTAGAAAAAGGAAATGCGTGAATGATTAAAGCCCCATCGGGGCGACATAATAAACCTTCAAATATAAAGACTCAATATTTCGCCCCGATGGGGCTTTAACATTTTGGTTAATTATTATTTTCTACCAATATATCGCCCGAATGGGGCTGTCATTTTTTTATTAATCACAAATAAAACAAACCCCCAAAAACAATCTAAAAAAATATGTACATCGGCTCAATTGACCAAGGCACTACCAGTACCCGTTTTATCATTTTTGACAAACAAGGAAATCAAATTTCTGTCGGACAAAAAGAACACA
>JANPGQ010000505.1:0-2045 GCA_031423975.1 Cytophagales bacterium
GGACCCATTGAAAGACCTCAGAATGTTTTACCTCAATTTCATACAAAATTTACTTATGATTGGGAGAAAGTAAAATCAGGCTTGATGATGATGGCTTGGGGATTATTTAAAAAAGTAGTCATTGCTGACCGACTGGCGATGGTGGTTGATTTTGCCTATAAAAACCCTTCTGAACAAACAGGTTTAACACTTTTCGTTGCTACATTTTTTTATACTTTTCAGATTTATTGCGATTTTTCCGGTTATTCAGATATTGCCTTGGGTTCTGCCAAAGTGATGGGTTTTGATTTGATGGAAAACTTCCGAACCCCTTATTTTTCAACTTCTATTTCAGAGTTTTGGCGACGTTGGCACATTTCATTATCCACTTGGTTTAGAGATTATTTATATATTCCTTTGGGTGGAAATCGGGTTTCGGAATGGCGTAGATATTTCAATCAATTCTTTGTTTTCATGGTTAGTGGACTTTGGCATGGTGCAGAATGGACTTTTGTAATATGGGGTTCGTTGCATGGGTTTTATTTGATTTTAGCAGTGCTGAGAGATAAATATTTACCCAATATGAGTCTGCCTAAAAACCTAATCGGAAAAAGTATTAACCTTATTTTAACCTTCATTTTGGTTATGTTTGCTTGGGTATTTTTTCGAGCGAAAGGAACAAGTGATGCTTTTGTAGTGTTGAAAAAGATGTGTTACTTTTCATTTTCAGAAGTCTTAGAAACCCCTTTAAACCCAATAGAAATGTGGTTTTCGATTGTTTTGATTTGTTTTTTACTTTGGAAAGAATCAAAGTTTTTTCAAATTAATACTCAGAATAATCTTCGCTTTTATGGCCTTTCTTTTGTTTTTATGGCATTGATTTACTTCTTTGGCGTGTTCAATACTAATCAATTTATTTACTTTCAATTTTAGATTTTTTACCACATAGGTAGGTTAGAAATGTTAGTTTTTACGACCACATACTTCCCGAAAGTTTTTTCTACTTTCGGGAAGTTCTAAGCCAGCTTTTTAGGAAAATGTTCAAAAAAATTCTCAAATATCTTATCTTAATAATTGCCATTTAACTTTGGATTCAGGCTTATTCTCCTTTTGTTTATAAAGAAATTGGAGGAAAATTTAAACTGTTTCCTGATGATTATCGCTATGGAGATTTGTATCGTTTGTCATATTTGCCACAATTCAAAGAAAAAGCTAAGAAGTGTGTTCCCATTTCACAGAAATGTGGTGAAATTGTATCAATAAACCTCTTTATCATTGGCGATAGTTTTACAGAAGCAGAACGGGTGAATGAAAAAGACTTTCCAATAGAAAAATACCAATACGTTCATTGGGCAAAGCATACTGATTATCAAATAGATACAACAAAAAGAAATGTTCTGATTTTAGAAACAGTGGAACGTACCTTTAAAGAACATTTTTCGAGTGTTGTGGATAATTTTTCAAATCAAAAGGAGGAAGCACCAAATTTAACTTTGAGAAAAAGGATTGAGCAAAAAACGGTTGAAATTGAGAAAACAATTGTTCCAGATGGCATTGAGGAAAGATTAACGCACACGCTTTTTAACTACGACTTTTTTCTTTGGTTTAGAGAATTGAAAGCCTATTTGAACCTCAATATTTTTGGCAGAACGGAGGATGAAGTAGTGCTTTCAGCAGATAAACAATATATTTTCTACGCTGACGAAGCTGATTCAACTAATTCAAAATCAGCTTTTTACCCAGTTAATGATTCTGAAATTGAGTTATTTATTCAAAATATAAATCAAACTCGAAAGAAATATTTGAATGCTGGATTTGATGAGGTTTATTTATCAATTATTCCGAATAAAGTAAGCGTTTTATCTCCAAATTTAGCTACGTATAATCATTTGATTGAACGAATCCAGCAAGACCCACGAGTTCAAACTCCCATTATAGATACGTATTCTATTTTCAAAAAATCTCCTCAAAGTTATTACCTAAAAAGTGATACCCATTGGAATTGTGATGGCCGAAATATATGGTTAGAAAAAACAAATAATGCTATTCTTATTCCTCCATCTGCT
>JANPGQ010000506.1:0-1542 GCA_031423975.1 Cytophagales bacterium
TCCAAATTATAATTTTTAAAATCCTCAGTATCAAAGGAATAAACTTTATCGAAGAGGGGAATGATTTCTTTCTTTCTTGGAAAAAATGCGATAGTGTCCCAATAATAGGCTATTAATTTGGGAGTTTTAGATTTCAAGAAAATAAGATGATTATTGGTTAAAAGGTCGGGGCGAATGATGAAAATAAGGTCATATTTATCTTGAAGGTTTTTAAGTCTTTCCTCTATAATTTGATTATGATAAACATCCTTGATATTTCTATTGATGAAAATTTTAGATAAAAAATTTCTTACTCTTTCAGATTTATTTTTATACTTAAATTGTGGCGTGGTATTCAATATAACTTCAGTTTCAATCTCTGGCGTAAAAGTTTGGAATCCTTCTATAATTATTTGATAAATATTGGAAGCATCGGGGGCAATTACTAAGAGGTTTGGCATATAGATAATTTTAAAATGCAAAGGTAAGGCATTTACTCAAATTAATGCTTAAAATGAAAACTCAAATAAGACCTTTACCTTTGCGAGAATCTTCCGAAAATTATCAATTATGAGTCAAAATCTTGATAAGTTGGAATCTTTTTTACTTCTCCAAAGGATGTTCTTCCAATAATTTTGAGGCATTATAAATATCCTGTTTACCCGCAACGGATGCCCTTATTTGCTTTACTTTTTCGGGTAAAATAACGGAAGCCTGATTGCCAAAAGAGTTTCTGATGTAGGTTAATACACCTGCTACTTCTTTATCGGTCATTAATCCGCCAAAAGGAGTCATAGGTACTTGTCCTGGGTAATTTTTGCCATTTACTTCAATGGGTCCCAACATTCCTTTCAATACTATTTTTATCAATCGGTCTTCGTTGCCAATTACCCATTTTGTGCCTGCCAGCGGTGGAAAACCCGAAGCGGGAAGCCCTTTTCCGTCTGCTTGATGGCAGGTGATGCAGTAGCCGTCTTTGGCAAAAATGGTTCTTCCCAACGTAAATAATTCTAAATCTTTCCCTTTTATATTGGTTGTGCTGTAAACTTCGGGGGTTTTGCTCATGGCTTTTCCACTCAAGTGGGCTACGGCGGCTTGGTAGGTGTCTTGCATCCAATCGTCCAAAGGTTTCTTTTTAGCTTCTGCCAAAATGGGCAATCCTTTTTCTCTACTAAGCCAAGATGCCGCCACAATTGCCTCTAAACGCACTCGACTATTTTCATCTCTCACGGCTTGCATCAATAAATTTGGCTGGTCTAAAACTTGATGTCCCGTATAGCGTAAAACCTTCACTGCCGCCGCACGAGTGTGATAATCTTTGGTTTTGAGTAATTGACGCAATAACGGTTGATTTACTTTATCCAAGCCCCACGTTACCCACAAAGCCTCTAATAAATTGTGTTCATATTTGGGGTCATTTTTATCCAAATTAGCTACCCAATTCGTAACTTTTGGCAAAACCTCATTGGCACTGCGACCTCTCAATTCTCTTCTGACACGGTAGCGAGTACGATATTCGGGTAATTTCAAGTTTTCTAATAATTCCTCAATGCTTGCTCCAAA
>JANPGQ010000507.1:0-3037 GCA_031423975.1 Cytophagales bacterium
GTCGAAACCGATTCCATTATCGGATACTTCAATAAAAATCTGATTATTATCTTCCGAAATTCTTACCTCCACTTTGGTGGCTTTTGAATGTTTGACGATATTATTGATGGCTTCCTTATAAATCAAATAAGCATTCTTACGAGCATCCATCGAAAGCGAATTTTTATGACTAACTATCTGATTATCAAAATCTAAGGAAATTCCTTTTGCCGCTAAAACCTCCGTAGCGAAACCCCGCATACGGTCGGTGAATTTTTGAAAATCATCATTTTTTGATTGAATCGCCCAGATGGTATCTTGCATCAATTGGACAGATTCTACGGAATTATTCGTAATTTTTTCGAGAATGGGCAACAGTTCAGGAGGAGATTTTCTACGAAGAAGTTCCACGAAAATAGCAATACTGTTGAGGTTTGAACCCACTTCATCGTGCAAATCTGCGGCTATGCGGTTGCGGACATCTTGGAGTTTTAATTTTTGACGAAGGTTATATAAGGTGAAAAAATAAATGCCAATACCAATCAAAAATATTACGTAAAAAATGACTGCAAACACAAACCAGAGTTCTTGCCAAAAAGAGGGTTTAATGATAATAGGAAAGGAAATATCGGCTTTATTGATTACAGGATTGGTAGTAATTTCTACCTGATATTCATCTCCATCAAGCGGTGGAATCTGGACGATGGCTTCATGCCCAAGTTCCATCCAGCGGTCATATTTCTCCTTATTGGGGATTCTGAAATAATAAATAACTGACTGACTTTTAGCATTTTGACTTTCAAATTGAAGGGTTACAATTTCGTTGTATTTGAGCCTAAGCAGATTTCGTTGTAAGATTTTTGTAATGGAATCTTGGGGAATATCACCCCTTTGATGATGCCAAATATTGTGGAGTTTTAGGCTCTGACTTTTGGCAGAACCAGACATAATTATAGTAGCGAGTAGCAATATTAGGGTAAACTTTTTCAAGGCAATTAGGGTTATAAATGTCTGATATAAAGGTAATTATGATAAATGTAGGGATTTAATTTATATAAATACGATAAAATAATTTAATTTTATTTAACGGTAGATGAATAATTATAAATGAGTAGATATACATTATGAATGAATAAAAAAGACTAAGAAAATTATTGGGAGGATTTTTACTTATGACGAATATTTCAAATCAATGAATATGAATCCAAAAAAAAATTATACACATCTCCAATAAAAAACCGATAAGGATTGTGAATCCCTATCGGTTTTGACCAGCCATATCTCATAATTTATACCCCATCTCTCAAAAACTTATCACTTACAAGAATACGTATTTATCCATTTTGAGGTACCCGTTTCTTTTGTCGTTTTTTTACCAGTAGGATCGCTAAAATCTACGTGTTCAATTGTATAATCTTCGGTGTAGGCAGTAGGATAGCCATTTTCGTTGTAGGTGGTATAGACAGATTTTCTATCCACATTATAAAAACCACCAACTGCATCAAAATTGGTAACTCGACTTTTTACCACGGCAGCATTACTTTCCGACTGATTTCCAAACAAACCGAGGGGTTCATAAAACAGAATGAGGGGATTTAATTTTATGCCTTTATATTGATTCTTTTTGCCATCAAAACCAGAATTTTCTACCCACACAAACTCGGGCGAGGCATCTTCTTTAACGTACTGTTTCACCACATTTCCCTGTGCGTCATATTCGAGACGGTGGATGAGAATACTCGCAAAATCGCCTTTGGTATCGTCTTTTAAGGTACTCAAACGCCCGTTGGCATCGTAAGTAACGGTATAATCACTGGTAAACTTGAAGTTAGAGGAAGTATAAATCTTCTTGGCAGTTACGGGGCGATTTTGGGCATCATAGACCACCGTTATCGTGCGAGCGGCATTTGCATCTGAGTACGTTACTTTGGAAATATTACTGCCCGTATATTCAAACTTGACGGGAAGTCCATCAATTTCACCCGTCAGAAACTTTCCGCTTGCATCATAAGTAAATTTAATAGTGCCACCACCACTACCATCGTCAAGACTGATGAGCGAGCATACCAATTCTGGCGTGGTGGTTTCCGTTTTTTTGCAGGAGAATATCAAGCTGCAAAGGATGATGGCGGTGAGGAGTGTTTTTAATGTTTTCATTTTTTGTTTGGGTTTTTTGGTAATGATTTTTCATTTTTTACATTTATTAATTGTCATTATTGGTATTTTTTAATGAGCCGCATAGTCCATTAATAATCGAAATAATTATGCTGACTCACCCATGACGATATAATCACACCAATATTCATACGATATTCTAATTACATCCACCTGTGTTGCCATTATCATTATACGAGTTTTGGGAGCATAAACCGTTAAATCCACATCAATATTGGATATTACAAAGGGTACTGAATTACCTTCTGTAAGATGCTCGGGCGTATTTACATGATGAATTGAGGCAACCACGGTAGGTTTTGCTCTAAAATGTTGGTCAAGAACAATATCGGCAGTACGCATATAATTGTTGTCAGGATTTTCGGGAGAAGGAATATCTAATTTATACCTTCCACTAATCATTACGGTATTTCCAACTTGTATTTTTCCCGTGATTATGTTTTCCATTGTCTTATTTATTTAAAATGTTTGAAAAATTAATTTTAAAAACCTTACGGTATTTGCATTGATACAATTGCATTGTTGTAATCTAAAACGTATATTGATTTTCCAATTATAACAAAAGACCCAATAGACCCGCCGAAGTAAGAAATATATGAAGCGAAATTTTGAGGCGATTTAGCAGTTTGATAAGTATCATTTTTAATGTCATACGTCAAAATATTATTTGTAGAGAAATTATAAATTTTGCCATCAACTAAATACCCTAATGAAAAACCATTTCCTTTTGTTGTACCAGAAGATGAACTCCCCATAGTGTTGTATTTCTGCTCTCCTTCAAAAATTGCCCTTTTTATATATTTGGTATTCGCATAATCTACTTCATAAGTATCGAATCTTTGTTTTGCAGTGGTAGTTTCATCAGTATATGTCTGAATATAGA
>JANPGQ010000508.1:0-3678 GCA_031423975.1 Cytophagales bacterium
CCACACTTCTCACTTATCATATCCTAAAAAATGCAGGACTAAACGTAGGGCTTGCGGGCAACGTGGGCGAGAGTTTTGCCAAGCAAGTTATTGAGGATACTTTCGATTATTTTGTCTTGGAACTCAGTAGCTTTCAGTTGGATAATTGCTATAATTTCAAGGCAGATGTTGCCATTCTTTTAAACATTACCCCCGACCATTTAGATAGATATAATTACGAATTTCAGAATTACATTGAATCAAAATTTAGGGTTTTGCAGAATATGAACGCATCTGATGATTTTATTTATTTCCAAGAAAGTGAGGCTTTGGCAGGGGAATTGTCAAAACGTAATAATTTAACAGTCAATCGTTTACCAATTTCGTTGACTGAAAAAACAACACAAGGAGGATATTTAGAAAATGAAATCTTGAATGTCAATTATAAAAATAAAACCTTTGAATTTCCACAGGCAGAATTGCCCATCAAAGGCTCGCATAATGTGATAAATTCTCTGGCGGCAATCTTGGTTTCAAAATCTTTGGGGCTTGAAAATGAGCAAATTACCTTGGGACTGAAATCCTTTCAAAGCGTTGAACATCGCCTTGAACCTTGTGGAGAAATCAAGGGTGTAAAATACGTCAATGATTCCAAAGCTACAAATGTCGATTCCGTCTTTTATGCGTTGGGAAGTTTTACAGAACCCATCATCCTCATTATGGGTGGCGTGGATAAAGGCAACGATTATCGCCAAATTGAGCAATTGGTAGCACAAAAAGTGAAAGCTCTGATTTGTATGGGAACGGATAACGCTAAATTACTGGAATTTTTTGGTAAAAAAGTCCCCATGATTTTCTCGGTAGATAGTCTGCAAAAGGCAGTACAATTATCCGCAGATTTAGGCACGGAAGGCGATGTAGTATTGCTGTCTCCAGCCTGTGCGAGCTTCGATTTATTCAAAAATTATGAGGATAGAGGAAGGCAGTTTAAAGAAGCAGTTGCGGATTTTGTAACTGAGTGATTTGGTGACTTAGTGACGGAGTGTTTCTCGACCCACTCCGTCACTCAATCACCAAATCACTCAGTGCAATCACTCCCTCACTCAGTGTTATTACCAATTAAAACCAGGCATCACAAAGTAGAAAATATCCCACCAGTCGTCGCCACGCTGCATGTATAGTTTGTAGCCGCCTTCAAAATGGATTGCTTCGCCGTTATCCAGCATGGCATCGTATTTTACCATTCCTTCGGCAAAACCCATTCCGTTGCCTTCTTCATCTACATCAAAACTTACTTCATCAATACTGTAACCATCGTTTTTGAAGGCTTCAAACGCATCAAAAAACAAAGACATTTTCTTGAACAAATCTTTCAATGGCATCTGTTTTCCCTCTGCCGTTACCAACATATGCGCCAATTCGTAGCTATGTTCCGTAAATTCACGAGAAAACCATTGCTTCATAAATCCGTGCGTGTTTTTGGTGATTTCGGCTTTGTCGTTGAGGTGAAATTCTTCGTAAATAAAATTACAAATCGTGTTTTCTATGAACTCTTTCTCTACATTTTCAAGAAACAATTCTTCGATAATAAACTTATAAATCACGGCATCATCATAAGGTCCATCGCATATATTTAGCATAATACCATTTGTTTCCATGATGTCGTTTAGTTTGTCCAATTCTATACTAATTTCGGCAGGTTTCATGTCTTCTACTTTCTTGAAATCAGGCTTTCCTATTCTCTCATAAACCGTAACCTCTTCGCCTGAACCGTGATTTGCCTCAAATGCCATGACTTGTTTCAGAAACTGATTTTCAATTTCTGGCGGTAAATCTCCACTTGATTTCATGAAAAAATCATCCCCAAACTGCATTTGGAGCTTAATTTTCATGATTTCATTCTCAATGCTCAATTTATCTTTGTCTTCATCAGAAAGATATTCTTCCTCATCGTCTTCGTTCATAGCAATTAGTTTTTTGTTCAAAAATAGGGGATTATCTCGGTAAACTCAAAAGGAAATATAGGAAATAAAATACTGATTTGGATTTGAAACAAATTCTTCTCAAAATTGTAATTATAACTCGCAATCCGAGACTAATGAAATACTAAAATCCAATCTCATGAAAAATTTTTCTCGACGTTCATTTTTGCATAAAATAGGCATCAGTGCAGGGGCGGTTTCCCTTGTGGCTTCGCAATCTTCTTTTGCTAATTTTCCTTCAAAAAACCAAGAAGGCAAAAAGTTAAATATTGCCCTTTGTGGCTTGGGACGATACGCTGGATATTTGGCAGAAAGTTTCAAAGATACTCAATATTGTCATCTGGCGGGTATCGTTACGGGTACGCCAAGTAAGGCAGAAGATTGGTCAAAACGCTATAATATTCCCGCTGAAAACGTTTATAATTATCAAAATTTCGACAAAGTTATTAACAATAAATCCATTGATTTGGTCTATGTCGTTCTGCCCAATTCTATGCACAAGGAGTTCGTAATCAGGGCTGCAAGGGCTGGGAAGCACATTATTGTAGAAAAACCCATGGCAAATTCGGTGAAAGATTGTGAAGAAATGATAAAGGTTTGTCAGGAAATGGGCGTACAATTGGCAATGGGTTATCGCCTGCATTACGAGCCTTATCATTTGGAACTTAAACGCTTAGGGCAAGAAAAAGTCTTTGGACAAGTCCGACTAATTGAGGTGTCATTGGGATACAAAACTGAAAAGACCATTCCTAAAGAATGGCGATTGGTGAAAGCACTTTCGGGTGGCGGACCTTTGATGAATTTGGGCGTGTATTGCATTCAGGCGTGTCGCTACGTATTGGGCGAAGAACCCGTTTCAGTAACCGCACAATTTGGGACAATTTCTGACCCTGAAAAATATTCAGAAGTTGAAGAATCTATCACTTGGCAAATGATATTTCCGAGTGGGGCAACTACCACCTCCACCAGTGGCTATAATTGTAGTGTGGACAGATTTTATGCCGCTGCCGATGAAGGAACTTTTGACCTCAGCCCAGCCGTGAGTTATGGACCTTTCAGGGGAAAAACCACCAAAGGCGAACTCAATTTTCCCGACATCAACCAACAAGCTGCCCAATTGGATGGCATCAGCAAAGTGCTATAGGATAATAAAAAACTTCCCAGCCACATTACAGGCGAAGAAGGCATGAAAGACATGAAAGTGGTGGAGGCAATTTACGAAGCAGCAAGGACGGGAAAGCGAGTATTGGTTTAAGAATTGCCATTAAATAACTTATAATCAACATTTTAGCCAAAAACAGATAGTTTTGGTCAGGTTTAGAAAATTTTAATTATTTTCGTTTCTAATTTGAAATCTAACCCAAAAATCCTAACTACAAATGGCAGAAGAAGCTAAAAAACCTGAAGCAAATAAAATTGGACTTGCCGCCCTCATTGCCTCTATTGGCATTCCATTGGCACAATTGATGGTAGGCTACCTCCAAAACCACACTACCCAACTCGAAAATGCTACCTTAGAAAAAGAACGCCGCAGACTGGAAATTACCAAATTGTTTCTGGATAATTACGTAGATAAAAAATCGGATGTTCAGATTGCCACTATCCAAATCATGAAGGCGCTTGACCCTACCTTTTTCATCGCCATCGAAGACGGTTTGAAGGAAACGACCCACTCAGATACCGTGCGAGCATCCATCAGAAGAGCAACCGTAGAGGC
>JANPGQ010000509.1:0-14244 GCA_031423975.1 Cytophagales bacterium
TCTTTCTTTATAAAATGAAAATGACCATATTCAAATGAAATTATTCCTTGTTTTCTTTATAAAATTAGCATTTCAACAAACACAAACCATTGATTCTATGAAGGTTATCGCTCCTTGCGAGATTCTTCAAAAGAAAATTGATAGTTTGGCAAATTCTCCATTTCTTCAAAATGGCTTCGTGGGGGTAAGTATTCGTCCTGCGAAAAGTCAAAAGAATGTGGTTGAATATAATGCTCAAAAAAGTCTTGCTCCTGCTTCTACCATGAAACTAATTTCCTCGGCAACGGCATTTATATCTTTGGGAGAAAATTATACTTTTCCCACAACGCTCGAATACAGTGGACAAATAAAAGATTCCGTTCTGACTGGTAATGTCATCATCAAAGGCTCAGGAGACCCTTCTTTGGGCAGTTGGCGATTCAAAAATTATCCCGATTACAAGCAACTTACAGACATTTGGGTTAAGAAAATCAAAGATTTGGGTATCAAAGAAATCAAAGGTAGAATCTTCGGCGATGGCAGTTTTATGGATGAAAATGTAGTGCCTGATACTTGGACTTGGGGTGATATGGGCAATTATTACGGTGCTGGAGCGTATGGACTTAATTTTAACGAAAATCTTTATTGGGTAACTTTCAAACCAGCCAATTACATGGAGGGAGCAACGCTTCTCAAAACTTCCCCCGATTTGCCTTATTATCAAAAAAACAATCGAGTTTTCACAGATAGAGCTAACACGGGCGACCAAGTGAATATTTATGCCACGCCATATCAAGATGTTTTGATAATGGAAGGCTTTGTTCCCATGGGCGAAAACTTTTCCGTAAAAGGCTCTATACCCGACCCAGCCCTATTTTCAGCCTATTTTTTGCAAAAAAAATTAGAATATTTGGGAATAAAAGTTACCGAAATACCCATGTCTTGGATGGAAGCTAATAAGAAAAATATCTTCATTCGACTATCATCGCAAACCACTACCACTAATATTGAAACTTATAACTCTCCACCACTCAAAGATTTAGCCCGTGAATGTAATTTCCAGAGTATTAACCTCTACGCAGAAGCCTTTTTGAAAACGTCATCGGTATTATTGAATTTAGGAAGTTCGACGGATGCCGCTATTAAAGGTTTAAAACAAATTTGGCAAGGCAGGGGCGTAAAGTTGGATGGTTTGAAAATGAAAGATGGCAGTGGGCTTTCTCCTGCTAATAGCATTACCCCAAATAATATGACCGATATTTTATCACTTATGAGTTCCGAAAAATCTTTTAATGCTTTCTATGAATCTATTCCAATTGTGGGCGTATCGGGTACGGTTCAAAACTTAGCCAAAAAATCCAGAGCGGTAGGAAATGTCAGGGCAAAAAGTGGCTCAATTGATGGTGTTCGGGCTTATGCAGGGTATTTTACCGCCCAAAATGGTGAAATGATGTGCTTTTCGATGATGCTGAATAAATACAATTCAGAAAATGGGTCAGCCACAAAAGAGCTTGAAAAACTAATGATTTTGATGATGGAATTGTGAAAATCACTCACAAGGAGTTCCTTTGAATAAACCGACATTCATTGACAAACCGACCTTTTTCTTTGGATAAAACCATTTCAGCGGCACGCTTCCCCATCAGAGCAAAGTTATTGGAAATCACTGATATACCATCGGAAAGTATTTCTTTAATGGGCGTGTCATCATAAGAAATTAGTCCAATATCTTCCCCAATTTTAAACCCTTTTTTATTGGACCAATTGATGGCTCTCACTAAATCATTTTCTCTGAAAAGCAAGTAAGCATGGTCTTTTTGGAGGTGTTCCTCTTCTTCTAAATTTGAAATAATTTCGTAGCTAATCTCTTTTTCCTGACAAAAACGTTCGAAGCCATTGATGATTCCCTCTGGCGTGTATTGAAAACTTTTGCTACTCAAAATCAGCGTAAAAGTTTTATATTTTTTTATCAACGATTCTGCTTCTAAAAGCCCTTGGTAGATATTTTGTTCAAAATCTTGGTGTAAAATGGCATAGTCATTTCCAAATTTTGGTACATCAATATCCAATATTAGTAGTTTTTCTTTGGGAATTTCTTTAAGTATAGAAGTTACATCTTGATAAAAATGGGGCATTATTACGTAAAAATTATATGCTCCAATGTTGTTTAAAATTGAGTTTTCAAAAACCTTTATATTGTGATGATGAAAGAAAATATTAACGTTTACTTCATCGCCTAAAGCAAGCACTAAATTTTCATATAAAATTTCTTTATATGGAGTTAGGGCATCAAATAAAACAAAGACATTTAACTGACTACGGGTATCGGTACTTGTTACATAAAAACCCTTTCCATGGTGCGATGTAACTAAACCCAATTCTCGCAATTCGTCATACGCCTTTGTCACCGTCATACGGGCAATACCCGATGATTCTGCCACTGCATTAATTGATGGCAAACGCTGACCACGCACCAACGAACCATCCTCAATAGCATTAATGATGAAGTCAATTAACTGTTGAAATTTAGGCTTGCTCGAAGTAGTGTTAAAAATAATATTTTCCATTTTTAGAGTAATTGAAGTAAATTAGGCCTACAAAAATACATTTATTAGGCGATGTAATCTCAAAGATGATATTTAATCGTAAAATATCGCCAATTAATTTTGAAAAGAAGAATTTATTTTTAAATTTGTATTGTAATAAGTTAGCATAGTATAGCATTGTTCTAAAATTATTAGAATATTGTTAAAAAATATAAAACAATCCCTTAAAATAAAGGTCATTGTTAAGTTTTTGTTTATAAAAATGGTTAATGGTGTACAGTGTCTGCGGGAGACATAAACTTGTCTCCGCAGGTAACTGTCTTAGAGAAACAAAAACATTTTAGTTCGGTTCATACTTCTGAATAATTTAACGTAAAGCTGTTTGTCATTCAAACAGCTTTTTTTGTATCTTTCTTCCGAAAACAATCCCCAAACCTCACAAACTCATGAAAAAACTATTTATCCTCATCTTTTCGTGTTTTTTTATCAATTCTTTTGCTCAAAATTTAACTGAAAATTATCCCATTGACTCTGCTTCGGTTGAACATAAGGGTATTCCAAAAGGAGAAATTTTGAAATTTACTTTTGAAAACTCTAAAATTTTCCCTGGTACTACTCGTGAGGTAACAGTTTATATACCAGCACAATATCGTCCAGATAAACCCGCTTGTGTGTATATAAACCAAGACGGAGTTCAATGGAATGCCTCGACTGTTTTTGATAACTTGATTCATCAAAAAGAAATGCCTATCACTATTGGAGTTTTTGTAATGCACGGGCGAGTAAAAGCCGCCAATCCAGATGTTGCCCTCGACCGTTTCAATCGTAGTTTTGAATATGATGGTATGGGAGATAATTATTCCCGCTTTATTTTGGAAGAAATTTTACCCGAAGTAGAAAAACAAAAAACGAGCGATGGCAGAGCCATTATTTTATCAAAATTAGGCAATGATAGAGCCATTGGTGGTGGAAGTAGCGGTGCGGTATGTGCTTTTACAGCCGCTTGGGAGCATCCAGAAGCATTTTCAAAGGTTTTTAGTGCTATCGGAACGTATGTGGGTTTACGTGGAGCTGACGATTACCCAACGCTCATTCGTAAGTATGAACCCAAGCCTATCAGAGTATTTTTGCAAGATGGAATAAATGATTTGAATATTTACGGTGGCGATTGGTGGAAAGCTAATGAAATGATGGAAAGAGCTTTATCTTTTTCGGGATATGCCGTAAATCACATTTGGGGCGAAGGGGGACATAATGGCAAACACGGCACGGCTATTTTTCCAGAAGCTATGCGTTGGTTGTGGAAGGATTATCCAAAACCAGTTCAATCGGGGAAAACTAAAAATCCATTTTTGAATGATATTTTACTTGAAAATCAAGATTGGGAGTTGGTAGGAAAGGGTTATAACTTTACGGAAGGAACTGTAGCAAATGCAATAGGGGAGGTCTTTTTTCAGGATATTCTCACTTCAAAAAGCTATAAAGTTGATTTGGAAGGAAAGGTAAACTTGTTGCCCATTGATAGCAAAAATGCCAGCGGAACGGCGTTTGATGTAATCGGTAACAGATATACGGTTTCGGGTAAAAAACAGCAGGTTTATCAATATGATTTGAGTGGCAAAGAAGTAATTTTGGCAGATTCTATTTTAGGAAATGATATTGCGATTGCAAAAAATGGAAATATGTACATCACTGCCCCAGACGGTGTTGAAAAACCCAGTAAAATTTATTTAATTTCGCCCGCTGGAAAGAAAATAGTAGTAGATATGGGTTTGAAATTTGCGAATGGTCTAACTTTTTCACCCGACCAGACGCAATTATACATTACAGAATCGGCTTCGCATTGGGTTTGGGTTTATCAAATTCAAGCGGATGGAATGTTGGCAAATAAACAAAAATTTGGCTGGTTACACGTCCGTGATAGAGATAATAATGCTTGGTCAGACGGTTTAAAATGCGATAAAGACGGACGGGTTTATGTAGCTACAAAGGCTGGAATTCAAATTCTTGACCAACTGGGGCGAGTAAATGCTATTATCCCCTTGCCGACTGACGGAGCTTCAAATATATGTTTTGGCGGAAAAGATTTTGACACTATTTTTGTCAGTTGTGTTGATAAAGTTTACAAAAGAAAGGTTAAAACTCATGGCGTGAATACTTTTGAAATGCCTTTAAAACCTAAGCCTTCAGGACTGTAGAAAATAACAAATTAATAATAAATTAAGCATGATAAATAAAGTGGTAAAAGACGCTTCGGAAGCGGTCGCAGATATTCAAGATGGGGCAGTTTTAATGCTGGGAGGTTTTGGTTTATGCGGAATTCCTGAAAATTGTATTGCATCCTTAGTGAGAGTTGGCGTGAAGGATTTGACTTGTATTTCAAACAATGCAGGAGTGGATGATTTTGGCATTGGATTGATGCTCAAAACCCATCAAGTCAAGAAAATGATTTCTTCGTATGTGGGTGAAAATAAAGAATTTGAAAGACAATTATTATCAGGAGAGTTGGAGGTTGAATTAATTCCACAAGGTACATTAGCAGAAAGAATCAGAGCTGGAGGGGCGGGGATTCCTGCGTTTTTTACCCCAGCGGGAGTGGGTACTGAGGTAGCTTATGGCAAAGAAGTTCGAGAATTTAATGGTAAAAAATACTTGTTGGAAGACTGGCTGAAAGCTGATTTTTCTATCATCAAGGCTTGGAAAGGGGATAAATCTGGCAATTTGATTTTTAAAGGGACTGCTCGAAATTTTAATGCTATGATGGCTTCGGCGGGCAAAATTTGTATTGCAGAAGTTGAAGAATTAGTAGAAATTGGCGAACTTGACCCCAATGAAATCCATGTGCCAGGTATTTATGTTCAACGTATTTTTGAAGGTAAAAATTATGAGAAACGAATTGAGCAACGAACGATAAATCAGGCGGACAATGAGCATGATTTACAATTATTCGAGTTCGGAAAAGGTCTTACTAAATTTGGTATTGCCAAACGTATTGCCCAAGAATTACAAGACGGTTATTACGTTAATTTAGGTATCGGGATTCCCACACTGGTTGCAAATTTTATTCCCAAAGATATAAATGTCGTCTTACAATCTGAAAATGGTTTATTAGGTATTGGTCCATTTCCTACCGAAGAATATGTGGATGCTGACTTAATAAATGCTGGAAAACAGACGGTAACCATGCAGCCTGGTTCTGCTTTATTTAGTTCGGCAGAGAGTTTTGCCATGATTAGAGGTGAACACGTAAATCTCACGATATTGGGGGCAATGGAAGTCTCTGAAAATGGAGATATTGCCAACTGGAAAATCCCCAACAAAATGGTAAAAGGCATGGGTGGAGCAATGGATTTGGTGGCTTCTGCCAAAAATATCATCGTAGCCATGCAGCATATCAGCAAAGATGGAAAGTCTAAACTCTTGAAAAACTGCACGTTACCACTTACTGGAATAGCTTGTGTAAAGAAAATAGTAACCGAATTGGCGGTTTTGGAAGTAGTACCAGAAGGAGGTTTTAAACTTTTGGAAATTGCCCCAGGGATAAGCATTGAAACTGTAATTAATGCTACTGAGGGAGATTTGGTTATTGGTGAAAATGTTAGAACGATAGAATTTTGATTGAAATAAAATTATTAAAATCCCATAATTTACTTGAACCCAAGTAAATTATGGGATTTTAGCAAAAACCAATAATCTACTTAATCTTCGTGGTTAAAAATGCCCCCACTAAACCCAAAACAATTAAAGAAGATAGGGCAATGCGGAGCGATGAAAACTCTGAAAGGTAACCAATCATAACAGGTCCAATCAAAAAACCTGCCATTCCAACGGTTGTGATGGCTGCCAAAGCTACTCCTGCCGACATCGTTTTTGAGTGTCCTGCTTCGGAATATATCAAGGGAATAATGGTTGAAAGCCCCAAGCCCGTAATACCAAAACCAATGATGACAGCAATTGGATTTTGTACGCTTAGGGCAATTATCATTCCTGTAAAAACAATTAAACAATTGATTAATAACGTTTTACGAAGTCCAATTGATTGAACAATCTTATCGCCAAATATTCTGCCAAATACCATCATCACTGAAAATGCCGTAAATCCTGCGGTAGTGAATCCTTGTGGATTGTGCAGAACTTGTTTGTAATAAAGTACACTCCAGTCTGCCATTGCCCCTTCTGATAACATTCCACAAAATGCGATAATCCCTAAAAGCATTAAAGACTTGTCAGGAATGGCAAAAAGTGGTTGTACTTTGTCTGCTTTTTGGTCTTGTGCTACCAAAAAACGATAGACCACAACGCCCATCGTGAAGTCGATAATCGCAATGGTAGTAAGGTGTTGAAACGTACTAAAACCTTGTTTGGCAATAAGTCCGCCTAAGGCTGCACCAATCATAAAACCTACACTAAAAACCGCATGAAACGATGACATAATGGAACGTTCTTGGATTTTTTCAACATTTACTGCTTGAACATTCATTGAAATATTCAGCATATCACTGCCAAAACCAAAAATAAAAAGTGCCATTGCCAAGGTAGTAGGCGTGGAGGCAAGCCCCAAAAGTGGCAAGGCAATGAGGTAAATGGATAAGGAAAAAAGGGTGATTTTTCTACTTCCGAATTTGCCAATAACGATTCCTGCAATGGGCAGTGCCGACAAACTACCAATGGGCATGGCAAACAAAACTGAACCTAAAGCAGCATCACTTAGTTCAAGAAATTCTTTGACATCAGGAATGCGAGATGCCCAAGAAGCAAAACTGATTCCACAAAGAAAAAATAGCGTATTGGTGGCTATACGGGCAGTGCGTCCCCGATTTGGATTATGTATAATTGTACTTTCCAATGGATTATAATAATAGTTTTTCTACTTCTTTCCAAGAGTTAACTCGTTGAAAATCAAGGATGTGTTGATTATGAACTGCATTGAATAGTAAACCGTTTCCCTCAAAATTGATTAGATTCTTTTCGTGGTCGTCAATAATGTAGTCCGCTTTTATCATCCATTTGTGTCCACAAAAAACAGTGTGTGTCCAGCCAATATAAGGAAAGTAATCTTCGAGCCATTCCAATTTTTCTGACATTGAATTTGGAAATTCTGTGGCGGCCGATACCACAAAGATTTCATATTTTTCGTATAATTTACCGATAACTTCCTGTGCATCAGTCATTAATGGAATGTCTCTAAAAAAGCCTTTGTCCCAAAGATGATGACGGATTGGCAGATATTTTTCCAGATATTCTTCTTTGATGCTTGGGCTGGCAACTAATGATTCTTTGGTGTAATCAGTTCCGTAGTGGTTGTTTACCATATTGATAATCTTCTGACCTGTATCAGCCATTACATCATCCATGTCAATTAATATTCTTTGCATATTTATTCGGTTTTCATTAATTCTTAACAAATTTACCGAATAAAAACGCATAAATACAAATTTTATATTAAATTTGTGTGAAATAAAACGACAAAAACCGATAATATGCTCAGGGAAGAACGTTTGCAAATAATCTTGAAAATGTTGGAAACTGACCAACGAGTTTCATCTGTTCAGTTGGCAGAAATTTTGAATGTATCAGATGATACCATCAGAAGGGACTTGAATGAATTGGATGAAAATGGGCTTTTAAAAAAAGTACATGGTGGAGCAATCCCAAAGTCTCCGAGTCCTTATAAATTGAAGGAGCGAATTCACATTCTACATGAAGAAAAATTGATTTTAGGGCAAAAAGCTCAACAATTTTTCAAGGATGGTCAGGTGATTATTTTGGATAACGGTTCAACCAATATGGAGGTTGCCAAACTGATGTCACCCGATTTGAAAGCTACCGTTTTCACTACCAGTATTCCCATCGCCCAAATCCTTTGCGAACATCCTAATATTGAGTTGTTTCTATTGGGTGGAAAGGTTTTCAAAGATGCTCAAAATACTTACGGAACGGAAGTAATAGAGCTTCTGGGCAAAATAAGAGCCGATATTTTCCTTTTGGGCGTATGCGGAATGCACCATCAAATAGGGGTAACCATGCCCGACTGGGGCGAAAGTGTAGTGAAGCGAAAAATGGCAGAGGTTTCTCATAAAGTGATTGCCTTGGTAACGGCAGATAAACTGAATACGGCTGAAAATTATGTGGTTTGCCCATACTCAAAGATAGACGTTATGCTGACAGATAATACCATTACATCAACGCAATTGTTTGATTATCAGGGGAAGGGCGTGGAGGTTTTGTAATAAATTGGGTAAAATATTGTACCTTAATTAGTAACCGTATATAGTAATGTTGTGGTATAGGCTTTAACAGGTAATAAAACGGTAAAGCCAGTAATGTAATATTGAATCGGAATATTAGAGACTTGCGTTCCTATACCAGTTCTAATTTCAAAAAAGTATTGAGGGATGTTTGTGATAGTTTGTAAAGTTGTTCCATTTGTCGAACTGAAACCACCACTACCAGAACCCGTCCCCGTTCTTCTTGCAGAAATAATTAAGCGAGAATCCCATGAAGTATCTGATTTTTGAATATAGATGTACGCAACAGAATTTGACGCTGAATTGACGGTCATGGATGTTTGGTTAGTAGCACTGATAAGACTTCCATTTGGATAATTATTGCCAGCCTCAGTGATGTTTGAGGTAGCAAGTGTTGAAGTCCACCCACCTGAAACAGCCAAAGTTTGTGAATAAACGTTATTGACAAACATTATTGATAATATGAAAATCAGTATTTGTTTCATGATAAATTTTTTAGCCAATAACTTTCTAAAAGTTTTATTTAATTATCAGACATTGTATAGATAATTGAAAATGTGGCGGATTGGCTTCTTAAAAGTGTATAATTGGCGATTTCAAGACTATAATTTAGATTATAACCGTTGCTACTTCCATCTCCTGTGAATGCTCCTCCTATATTATTAATAGCTATTTGGGCAGAACCACTTAGGTAAATAGTTCCAGAAGAAGTTCCTAACGTTCCACCTCCTGCACCAGCGTAATTTGAGATAACTAACTTTAAGTTAAGCCCTGGCGGAAGTGTTCCCGATAATTGAGCTGTTATTTTACGAGTAATCCCTGATACTACTGCCGATGAAAAATTTATCCATTTTGTTGAATTAGTTGGATTGATAGTTACGTTGTTTCCAGCCTCGGTTGGTGCTACTAAATTTAGACTAAAGGCTGTGTTATTAGGAGCAATATCCAATAAAGCAATGCTCGGAACTGTTACAGAAATATTAACAGATGTTTGTGAAAAGCCTGAAAAAGCTAAGTTTATAAAAATTATGACGAATATCTTTTTCATTTATTAAGCGAAAGATTATAGTTCCGATTCGAAAAATAAATTTTCCTTTCGGTAGGCTGGATTTTAAAGTTCACTTCTTTCAATTTATCAGATTCTATTTTTACTATTTGTTCAGGGTTTTGAACAGTGAATAGTGGTTGATTCCCTGGTAAAATTATTTTAATTTTCCACATATCTGGCTTCATCTCCTTAAAAGAAAATTCATTATTCCCGTTCATTTGGGTAGTAAAACTTTCATGGTCGTTGTATAAGGTGACTAAAACCATTGGATTTTTTTCTGTGTCAACAACTTGATGAACTTTAGCACTATTTTCAAAATTAACTTTACCCACTACACCCCCTGTTTTGATGAACGAAACATTAATTTTACTTGTACTATCGGCTATAACATTGACTTGCATCGGAAACTTAGTTGTTGAAATTACACCAACTTTATTACTCACTATCTTTAGGAAATATTGGTCTGGTACTAAATCGTTAAAATAAAATTTACCTGAAGCGTCTGTCAAGAAGCGTTTTTCTCCTAATTGTACCATAACTCCCTCTTTTGAAATTTCATTATTCATGCCAAGAATTTCTCCTGAGATAGTTCCTAATTTCTTGTTTTTGGCAATGGGTAAATTTAATTTCAGAATATATTTTGCCGAGAAAAACATAGTGTTTTGATAAGAATCGGGGACATTTGGCAAAAACATTTGTCCACTACTTAAACTAAATTGATGATGTTTTGTATCATAATTCAAGGAAGCATCCAAGAAAGTTCTCTTTTCAAATAATTGGTCGGGACTATAATTATTTCTATAAAGTACATTTACACTCAGGTTTTGTTTTACGTTAATTCGTATATTGCCACCGTAGTAAATAAGATTTTGTAATGAATTATTGATGGTATATTTTCGAGTATGTTGATGTTCAAAGTAAGCTCCTATCCATATTCCAGGAAGAATTTTAACGGAAGGCTGAATTAAATTTGAGAACGATAAACTTTTTGAAAGACTATCCGCTGACAAGAGATTCTGAGAAAAACCGTATCTTGATTGTGTAGTTAGTGAAAAATTATTTGAATTTAACATATATGAGAAATTACCCAAATCTTCTTTAAAATGAAATTTTGAAGGTGTTTGTCTATCCTCACGCTCTTGATTAATGAAATTGAGCATAAATAAATTTTTCTGGTTGGGTTGGTAAGAAATAAAACTTAAGTAGGTTTCTGCGAATGGAGAAAATGAATACACATTAGCATCTAAACTCGGATTTGTTCTGGAGAAATTAGTATTAATTCCAACGCTAATTTTTTTGGACAAGGCGTAATTTAAGCCATTGATTAAGAGCCATGAATTATTATAAAATCCGTAAAAATTTTTGTCAGCGTATACTAATTCATTGTTAAGTTGAAATTTGCCTACTCGGAGATAGAACTTATTATAGAACCCTAAACTGATTTTTTTCTCAGCTTCTCCAATCGCAATTTCAGATTCAACCATGAAATTATCTTTTCTGATTTCAATAGAAGTCCCTATGATATTGGAAGTAAAGTTATGGTTAGGTAATGTTAAATTTTTGGAGATAACATTGAATGAAATTGAACTTCTATTGGTAAAACTATACTTGATACTACCTCCAAAAGCATCTTTTTGATTTGGAAAGAACCGTGCCTTTTGGTAAAATATTGACATACTTGTTTTATCAAATTTTTGGTCAATTTTAACGCCCCTTCCATAACGTCCAAATTCCATTAAATTATTCTGCCTTTCCAAGTAGTCGCCCACAGTTACGGCAAATTTATCCTTATATTTGTACGAGAGGGCATATTCGTCCGTGCTGCCTACCGCAGGAAAGTCAAATTGGTTAGGACCTCGTATTGAAAAACTTAAATGATTATTACTTTTAAAATCAAGAAATCCATTACCATTTGCATAGTATTGGTAAGCACTCACAACTTCTTTTCCAAAATTATATTGAAAGTATCCTCCGCCTACTTCCACTGGAAACCGCAGATATTTGTCATTTTTTTTGATTTTGCTTGAATAGACAGGAATTTGGATGAAACTAATGATGGGAGCTTCTTTTTTTTCCAAATATACTTTCAAATCGGCCGTGGTTTGCCAAAAATTCTGCTCGGTAATTGGTATATGTTGTTGAACATATACGTCCAAAGATGAATCAGGTTCAATTGAATAAAATTCTTTATTGCCAACAATATCACCTCTACTGGTTTGAAGCCTAACTTTTTCTACTTTATTGCCAGAATTTTGAATTAAAAATTTGCTTACTACAACTTCCCCTTCTTGAACATAATCATGTTGAGTTAAATTGATGATTTCAATATTACTAACTTCAACTACATAAACTGAAGCACGTTTGAAACCAATAACAGACTTCCCTGAAATCAATTTGAAGAGCATAAAATATTCTTGAGAAGTGCTATTTCGGGAGATGCAAACCGTAAATAAATACCTGGTTAAAGTTTTATCAATTACCGTTTTTTTATGGGTTAGAACAGACCAATTCGGTGGTAGGATTAAAGTATCAAGTAAATTCTTTTCATTATTAATGGAATTTTCTACCTCAAAATATAAGGTGAAATGCCCTCCAAGAGTGACTTTCCTCTGGAAATCAGATGTAGTAATGGATATTTTTTCTTGGCTGTATGCACAAAAACATAACCCAAGCGAAAGTATGAGTATGAAAGTTTTCAAAAAATGTATTTAAAATATATGAGCGGTATATTTTTCTATTTTCCAGCTTGGATAACAAACATTCTAAAACAATAAGTTTTTTTTACACTTATCATTCTATTTTTATCGAAACATTAGAGCCAAATAAGTCTTTGGAATTATCGGCAATGATTACGCCATCATACATACCACTGGGCAAATCCTTTATCTCTAATTCAAAAACATTGCAAAGGTTTGGATAAATTCTTCTTAGTGAACCTTGAAATACTTTCAGTTTTTTTCCTTTTGAATCGTAAATTTCAAGTAAAACCTTTGTTTGTGCAGAATACAAACCCGTGTTTCTTAATTTTATCTGAACAATATTAGGATTAGCATTCACGCCTTTTTTATACTCAACATTCTCAAATTGAAGTTTAGGGCTCTCATAACTTCCAATTTCCGTAATTAACTGGATAGCATAGCGGATTTTAGAACCCACCTGAAGTGCCTGATTATCCTCTTTACGAATTGGATCAGCTCCTTCAATCATCAAAATAGACCAATACGAACCCTTCTGATTGATTGATTTAGGAACATTAATCGTATAGTTCAAATCATATTCCTCATGAGGAGCAAGGATTTTTTCATCAACGTTGACTTGCAACCAACTCCCCATAGAGCGTGGATTAGAATTAATGTCTTTATACTCAAAAATAGAAGTATTGTCACAACTCAAAACTAAATCCTGTTTATAAACAATTATTCTGTTTTCTTTTGACGAATCGTTTCTTACTTTTATTTTGCCATCAATCCTTGTTCCAGCATCACCCGAATGAACATGAGTGAGTCCATTGAGAATAACAATACTTGAGAATGTTTTGAGAGAAGAGAAAAATAATAATAGAAGAATGCTTATCTTTTTCATGCTAAAGATTTTATCTAAACGAACGGGAAACTCCAATTCGTTTAGATAAAAATTAAGTTTTAAAGACGCATAAAATGTAAGAGTAGTTACTTGGCGGAATAACTTTATCAATTAACCTACACAAAAATAGTATTTTTTGAAGAATTCCAGCCCTGCATTACTTTATCAACATTTTAGTTGTCAGCCAAAGTATATGTTACGGTTACAATTGTGCTACCAGCTTTCAAAGCAGCATAGTTTGCATCTAAAGCAGCAAATGAATACGTTAATTTATGACCGTTGCTTGGTCCAGAAACTGTGTAAGCACTACCAATCGCATTAATAATAGGCTGGTCAGTAGTTGTTAATGTTACCGCTGAAGCAGGTGTACCTTTCGTTCCAAAACCTGTGGTTGAGGCCGCAGCCACTACAGAGATAGTAACACCTGGTACCAAAGCACTTGCTTTTACATCAACTCTGCGAGAGGTACTTCCGAGCCCTGTTGCTGCCAAAATTGATGAATAATTTAACCAAAGGTCCGAATTAGCAGCTGGAATCGAAATTTTATCTCCAGCTTCAAAAGGAGTAGCTTGTGTAAAAGCAGCGGAGAAGTTTTTACTAACGGTCGTTTCTAAGTCAAGTAGAGCAATACTTGGAATAACAACCGTAATTTGATGATTGTCTGTTTGAGTGTCTTGTGCTTTTGAATTAATAGTAACTACTGAAATGAAAAGGATACTGATAATAATAATTTTTGATAAGTTCATTGTCTTTTTTTTAAAATTAATGTGAAGTAATAACTAATGTCAATTTGATATGAAAAAAGTTGATAGGATATAAACAATAACCGTGCAAAATTTTG
>JANPGQ010000510.1:0-7731 GCA_031423975.1 Cytophagales bacterium
GGGCTGCCTCGACTGCCGCATGACGGGCTATCGTGGTCGTGCGGGTTTGTATGAAGTGATGGTGATGACGCCGGAATTGCGGAAACTGGTGATTAATGGTGCCAGCATGGACGAGCTGCGTGAGCAGGCGTTTCGCGATGGCATGAAGCCGTTGCGGGCGTCTGGGGCGCACAAGATCGCCACCGGATTGACGACCGTCGAAGAGGTCGATTTCCTAACCCAACCTTGAAATTTGCTTTGATGGATGGTGGCATTGACGATAACCAAGGCATTATTAGCATGATGCAGGCGGACGACCGTGCCAGAACAAAAAAAGAAGAATTTGACACCATGATTATCTGTGATGTAGGGAGCAATTTCATGGAGCCATATCTCCCCGTGAAAGAAGACAAATCCAGTTTTTTGGGTAAATTTTCTTTGACTTCCCTGAGCAGATTTTATTTTATTGTGTGTGCCTTGCTAATAGGAATTGGGTATTATTTATTCAATGACGATTCGCAAAAGTATTTACCAATTGTTCTAATGTCACTTGGTGGATTTGGTTTGCTGGTTGGAATTTTGCTTTATTGGAAATTGCATAATACCTATAAAAAAGCCACAGAAGGCAGTTGGGGTAATATTATCAATAAATATGTAGGTTATTTTTTCAAAATCAGAACGAGTGTTTTGATAGAAATGATAGCGGCGAGAGCAGAATCTGTTTTGAAAATGACGACCAGTATTTTTATGATACAAATAAGAAGGCTAAGTTATAGATTATTTTACGAACATCCCGAATGGGAAAATCGTAGGGTTACTGTATTAATTTATGAACTCAGTACCAAAGGTTTCCCTGATACTTTAAAACGTTTAGAGAAAAAACTGCCTGAAAATTTAGTAAAAATTTTAACCCCTACTGAACAATTATCAGAATTGGCACAACAAGCCCGTGAAATGGACACAACGCTTTGGTTTGATGAAAATAATATGGACAAAAGAGATAAAATTATTGTTACGGGACAATTTACGATGTGCTTTAATTTATTAGTGTATTTGTTTGAAATTGAGGCAGTTATTCCTCTTTCAGACAGTCTAAAAAAACTAAAAAACGATTTGCAAAACGATTGGATTAAATTTAATAAGAATCCTAATTGGCTACTTTAAAAGACGATGGAAAAATCTTATCAAAACTTACGCTCTAATTTTAAACCTACTCGCAGACAGTTGCGGGGCTATGCCTTCGACCCCAGCTTGTCGAATAGTTTAGGATTAGCTACCATCAACTCAACAACTTTTAATATTCGTTGGGAAGAAAACCTTGAAAAAGGACCAGTAGGAGAATATTTAGAAGTCATTGACTACGACCCTGCCAGTAATATTTTTTATCATCAAGTAGATTTGAATGACAATTATATTTTAGCTCAAAATGGTTTAGCACCTTCCGAGGGTAATCCACTTTTTCATCAACAGATGGTTTATGCGGTAGCCATGCTGACCATCCAAAATTTTGAAAAGGCTTTGGGGCGTGTTACGCTTTGGTCTTCCAGAGATTATACCAAAGATAATAACGAACAATTTGTTCCCAAATTACGGATATATCCTCATGCTCTCCGTGAAGCCAATGCGTATTATAGTCCATCCAAAAAGGCAATTTTGTTTGGATATTTTCCCGCAAACCCTAAAAAAGAGAATGTTATCATGCCTGGAAGCTTAGTATTTACTTGCCTCTCGCATGACATTATCACCCATGAAGTTACGCACGCTCTTATAGACGGACTCTACAAACGCTATATGATTGCGAGTCACGAAGATACGCTGGCTCTGCACGAAGGATTCTCAGATATTGTTGCTCTTTTTCAACATTTCACTTTTACTGATGTTTTAATCCATCAAATCGCTAAAACTCGGGGCAAATTTGAGGGTAATCAAATTCTCTCAGAATTAGCCCAGCAATTTGGTTTAGCCATTGGTAACTACGGAGCATTGAGGGGAGCAATCGGGAAAATAGACGACAAAGATGGAGTCTGGAAACCATCTATTCCAGATGTAATGGCTTATAAAACCAAAAAAGAACCTCATGAGAGAGGAAGCATTTTGGTTGCAGCAGTGTTTGATGCTTTCGTTAATATTTATAACGAAAGGGTAAGGGACCTTTACCGAATTGCCACCAACGGAACGGGCGAATTACCCGCAGGTGAAATTCACCCAGATTTAGTAAGAAGATTAGCCGAAGAAGCCTCTCGTACTGCCCGTCAGGTGCTTACTATGTGCATCAGAGCATTGGATTATTGCCCACCGATTAATGTTACTTTTGGCGATTATCTCAGAGGGATTATTACGGCAGATTTAGACGTAGTTCCTTATGATTCAGCCAATTACAGAGTTGCCTTCGTGGAATCCTTCAAGCGATGGGGAATTTATCCAATCGGTATCAGGACGTTATCGGTGGATAGTCTTTCATACTCGCCAGTATTCAAATCAACTTTTGACTCAGACAAAAATAAAAGCTTGGAAGATACGCTTGATTGCTACGATAATTTAGAGAAAATATTCAAATTATATTTCAATAAAATAGGAGAGACCTATACTCGAGAGGAGGTTTTTGAGGAAAATAAGAAAGCAAGATTAATCATACACAATATTTTGATAAAATTAACGGATAGAGATAAAAGTAAATTTGAAATGCTTACGGGATTGGTTTTTTCTAATAATGGAAATCACTGGGAAATTGAAGATTTAGCAGAAAATAATGAAGAACAGATGGATAGTAGTGAAAAGAAAATGAGTAAGTTTTTTACAAGAAATTTTGGTGAAAAAGATTCTGCGGACAATATACATATTAAAAAAATAATAATTGAAGCAAAAGAAAACGATGGAAAACTATCTCCCAGTATTGAAGTTCATTCCATCCATAGGTCGCAACGGGTGGGTCCAGATGGTAAAATTGTCAATCACATAATATTGACATTACTTCAAAAAGCCATTATTGAATACCAAGAAAGAAATTCTGAAAATGTGCAAATATTAGATTCATTCAAAGGGGGTTGTACCATTGTAATAAGTATGGCAGGAAATGATGAGATAAAAGTCATTAAAAAACCCATTAATGACATCGAAAGAATTCAAAATCAAATTATTTACCGACAAACCCAAAATGAAGATGGAAGCCCTTTCTCCAGTAAAATGAAAGCAAGTATGCGAGTAAATGAAGAACCTTTTGCCGCCCTTCACAGCAGTTAATCTTTGAAAACAGAAACAATGAAAAAACTATCACTTGATAATATAACCGTCAGGATGTACAGAACAGGCTTTGGCGATTGTTTTTTATTTTTTTTCAATTACATTGATGGGAAAGAGAAAGGAAATAAAAAAAAGAAAACTGTTATAGAAACCAAACGGCTACTGATTGATTTTGGAGCTTGGAAGCCCCAAGAAGACCTCTTCGAGCCAGATACGGGCAAATTTCATTCTCTGCAAGAAATTGGAGAAGCCATCAAAAAAGCATTAAATGGCAATCCGCTTGATGCTGTTGTGATAACCCATGAACATAAAGATCATTTAAACGGATTCAAATCTGCCGAAGAAATATTCCAAAATGGTGATGGCATCAAGATTTCCGAAATTTGGATGTCTTGGATTGAAAACCTTGACGATAAGGAAGCCGAGAAACTGAAAACGTTTAAGAAATCTTCCATGAAAGCCGTTGAAAAGGCAATGAATAAATTGACTGCCTTGAATATGAACATGGTTAAAGATGCCAGTGGTAATTCCGTAAAACAACCTCAATTCCGACAATTAGAAGAATTGCTAAGTTTTGAAGATGGAGACGATGACGGCTCCTTACTTGGTGTAGTGGGCAGAAAAGGCAATAATCAACTGGCAATGGATGTTGTGAAAAATGCTTGTGCCAAAAAACCAATTTATTACGAGCCTGGACAAATAATTGAGGCTTGGGAAGGTGTACGTTTTTACGTATTAGGTCCGCCCAAAGATGAAATGGCACTCTATACTGATGAATCTAAAAAAGAGGGAGATTTATACTTATCTGCCGCCACGCTTTCAGAGGATGAATATTCCTTTTTATACGCCAATTTTGATAACGGCCCAATTAATAACAGAGAACAATGGATAAAAAATGCTCCATTTGATGAAGAATTTATAAATTTAGAGGCAATGTTGGACGAAACTGTACCCCAAAAATCAATACCAGAATCTGAAAATATTGAAGTACAGAAATCCGTATTACCTGAAAATATGATACAGAATGGAGATACCGTAAAAATGTATAATGATGCTGAAAATAGCTGGCGAAAAATCGATACAGACTGGTTGGGAACTGCCGAAAGATTGGCAATTAAATTAAATTCTCATACCAATAATACCAGCTTGGCGTTGGCAATTGAAATGATTGAGGCAGACGTTGTATTATTATTTCCTGGCGATGCCCAATTTGGGAATTGGGATTCTTGGAAAAAAGTAGAGTTTAAATTGGAAGATAAAAATAAAGTATCAAATAGCGGGGAAAAAGTAACAAGAACCATAAAATCAGAAGATTTATTGAAAAAAGCAGTTCTTTATAAAGTGGGACATCATGCAAGCCATAACGCAACCGCTAACAGTGCAGGATTGGAACTGATGAAAGATTCTTTGAAAATAAGTCTAATTCCAGTAGCTCGTAATACTGCAAAAGGCAATGATTGGCCCATTCCACATCCTGCTCTATTAAAAAGGATGGAATCCTTCAAAAATCATGGTATAATTATGGCAGATTTTACGAAAGCAGAAAAAGCAGAATTTGAACAGAGAATGAAAAATCATAAAGGTTTCGTTGATTGTGAATTTGACGCTGATAATATGTTTATTGAAATAAAAATTGCTAATAAAAAGAATACACTATAACCTCATATACATGAAAGTCTGCGATTTGAACGAAGACTTCTTTGGGTAACTACAATTTTCCTTCAAATTTTCTTCGTAAATCGCAGTATGAAACTTTTGATTGTCGAAGATGAAAAGGCATTGTCTGATGCTATCGTAGAATACCTTACCTCCGAGGGTTACGGTTGCGAGACCGCATTAAACTTCTGGACTGCCGATGAAAAAGTGGCTTTGTACGACTATGACTGTGTTTTAGTCGATATTTCCTTACCCGATGGTTCTGGTTTTGGGGTAATTAAAGAACTCAAGAAACGAAAGTCTGAGGCTGGAATAATTATCATTTCTGCCAAAAACTCTTTAGATGATAAAATTACGGGTTTAGAAATCGGGGCGGACGATTACATGACTAAACCTTTCCACTTATCAGAATTAAATGCCCGCATCAAATCAATAATTCGTCGTAGAAATTTTAGTGGACAAACAGAAATTATCGCTAATGAAATTTTCATTATTCCCGACGAAGCCCTTGTAAAAGTCAATAATCAGCCCATTGAGTTGACCAAAAAGGAATATGATTTACTTCTTTTTTTACTTTCCAACAAAAACCGTGTCTTAACCAAAGAATCCATTGCCGAACACCTCTGGGGCGACGATATGGATACGTCCGATTCTTTCGATTTTATTTATACGCACATCAAAAACCTTCGTAGAAAAATCACCGAAAAGGGAGGAAAAGACTATCTCAAAACCATTTACGGCATGGGCTACAAATTTCAAATCTGATGAAGTTACTCAACAAAACTGGACAATTTTATCTTTTGGGGCTCGTGAGCGTAATGCTGGTGGGAGGCATCATTTTTTATTTTTTACTCATACGTTCACTCAATCATTTTGAAACTGAAAATCTGTTGAATTCAAGGGATATCGTTATTGAGAAATTAAGTAAAATGCCTACTCAGAATCCTAATTTGATGATTTTAGAAGGAAATTTAGAAATTTTGAGTAATCATTATGAAGGAAAAGGTGTAGATATTTTGCAAGATACTACTTCTTTTGATAAGCGAGAAAATGAGATAATTCCGATGAGAACACTTACTTTTTCGTTTAAAAATCCACAACATCATTACCTCATTCGGCTTAGTAAATCCTTAATTGAGCGGGACGAATTACGGGAAGTAATCGGACGCTTTATCGTTATTCTTTTGGGTTTATTTGTAGTGGTCTTGTTTTGGTTAAATCGTATCATTTCAAAGTCAGTGTGGATGCCTTTTTACGAAATTTTAGCTAAGACAAAAGGCTTTAAAGTTACCCAAAACCAGCCTTTGAAATTTGTTAAAACCAATATTTCTGAGTTTGATGATTTGCAAAATGTATTGCAGGAATTAACGCATCAAATTTCTACGGATTATCATGCTTTGAAGGAATTTACCGAGAATGCTTCTCACGAAATCCAAACGCCTTTGGCAATTATTCGTTCGAAATTAGAGAATTTGATACAATCCGAAAACCTGCAAGAAGCCGAAATGAAAGCCATACAAACGGTTTACGAAGCCGCTGGAAGGCTTTCCAAATTAAATCAGTCTTTGTTACTCTTAACTAAAATTGATAATCAGCAATTTGTGAAACAGGAGCAAATAAATATTTCTCAAATAATTGAAAATCAATTGATTAACTACGAAGATTTTATCTTGGGCAAACAAATTTCTATTACAACAGAATTAAATAAAACGGTTGAACTGGAAATAAATCCCATTTTGTTAGACATTCTATTATCAAATTTACTCATGAATGCCATTAAGCATAATGTAAAAAATGGGACGATTTCAATAATGCTTACCCACGAAAAAATAGTAATTCAAAACACAGGAAAACCCCTTGAAAATATGCCCAATGATTTTTTCGGAAGATTTAAAAAACATAATACCGAAAGCGATTCTTTGGGTTTGGGCTTGGCAATTGTCAAGAAAATTTGTGAAACTAATCACTTAAAAATTGATTATCAATATCAAAATAATTTACATACAATAGAAATAGTTTTCTGAAATCCCAAATAAAAAACTATGTGGTGGATATACGCTTTATTATCGGCATTTTTTGCGGCAATGACCGCCATTTTTGCCAAAATAGGAATCAAAAATGTAGATTCTGACTTGGCAATGGCAATCCGAACGGTGGTTATTTTGTGTATCACTTGGGGTATTGCTTTCTATCGTGGAGGGATAGATTCCATTCATTTATTGACTCAAAAAAATCTAATTTTCTTGGGCTTATCGGGGATTGCTACAGGGCTTTCTTGGATATTTTATTTCAAAGCTCTACAAATGGGCAAAGTATCGCAGGTTGCCCCTGTAGATAAATTGAGTGTTGCCTTAGCCATCATTTTTTCAGTAGTTTTTTTAGGCGAAACCCTCACTTTAAAGATGATTATTGGAGCTTTGATGATTATTGGAGGTACTTTAGTTTTGATTTTTTAGTAAACAATATTTCTCACTTTCACCCTTTCTAATATTTCCAACACAATGAAAAAAGTCATTTTTATTATGGGCATAATCGCTTCATTTACAAGCATTTTATCTGCCCAAACAACCCTCAAAAAATCAACCGTTGTCGGTGGTGAAGGTGGTTGGGATTACCTTTCTGTCAATGCTGAAGACCGCCGTTTGTATCTTTCTCATGGCAACCAAGTGGAGGTTTTGAATGTTGATACGCACGAAAAAATTGGTAGTATTCCAGATACAAAAGGGGTTCACGGCATCGAAGCTGTATCATCAATTGGCAAAGGCTTTATCACATCAGGGCGGACAAATTCAGTAATTGTTTTTGACTTAAAAACTTTAGCCAAACTTTCGGAGATTCCTACGGGAGAGAATCCTG
>JANPGQ010000511.1:0-2740 GCA_031423975.1 Cytophagales bacterium
TGTACGTAATGCAAGGTAGAAAAAGTTTTCAAGACTTTGGCAGGAAACCAGCCTTTTTCAATAATACAGTAAGATTTTACATTACTACCAACTGGAAAAGTGGGTTTGATTTTCAAAGAAACTAATCTCGAACTCGGCAACCATTCAGATTCGTCATTGGCGTAACTATAAAACAAAACTTTATACATTCCATCGGGTTTAGCATTGGTAATGAAGCCCAAATAGTCTGTTTTACCATACTTTACATTTACTTTTTCACCGATACGTAAATCTTTTTTCTTCGGAATATTGGTGGCAATTGCCCACGATTTCAGCGATTCTGGAACGTAATAATGAGATTTTTGTCCTGCCACAATCGCCATTTCTTCATCAATGTATTCAGCAAGTTCTTGCAGTGAGATAGTGCCATTGTTATTCTTATCAACAAAATTTTTGCCTTGCAATCCGTACAATAGAGCGTTGGAATGTGTCCAGTTGCCCGTTGACAAATCTTGTGGTACTACGGAAGCCAAAGCCGCATAATTACGATTTTTGTATTTTTGCACCTCCTTGACCAACGCCCCAGAGTTGCAAGCATCGGAAGTAAAAATGGCGGTATTGCCCGCAAAGTTTTTATCTACCGTTTTAACAATTTCTTCTACCGACCAATCCGCCCCTTCATAATTGGCAAAACAAACTTTATCGGCTTCATTCCTGTAACCATGACCGCAATAATTAAAGAACAAATCATCGTTTTTACCCGCCTTTTTCAAGAAAGCAACAAAGGCTTCTCTGACGGCAGAAGTAGTGGCGGCTTTGTCTTGGAGATACAAAATATGGTCGTTGGGCAAACCATTTTTCTGAAAGAACTTCACAATTTTAGCATCAATTCGGTTGGTTTTATCGAAGGAAGCAAAGTTTTTATGGTCTTTCCATTCCAACACGCCCACCATAAATACCCAAGTATTTTTAAAACCGCTTTTTGATTGTGCTGTTGAAATGAAGGTTGAGCAAAGGAGGATTAGGAGTGGTAAGGTTTTTTTCATTTTTTTTTGGGGTGGTTAGTTTGGGAGCAACTGATTCAGTGCAACTCAATAAATTTTAATATTGCTTTAATTTCTTTTCTAAATACCAAATTACAATTCCACAATAGGGTTTAAATTTTTGATTTTCCTGCGTATTCCACTCTAATAATTTTATTTCGAGTTGAGCCTTCTTCCATTTTTTCTTTTCCAAAATAGTTCTTACACCTATCAATGTTTGTAATCTATTGGCTTTCAACATCTTATTATTTAAACCTAATACAGTATTCAAATCCTTATTCATATTCTGCTGGCTTGATTTTATTTCACCATCCTTGCTACTATACGTTATGGTTTGTAGTGCAACATTATCAAAGGGAGAAAATGTAATATTTTGACTGTCTTTGGATTTATCGCAGTGGTGACTTCCATTGATATTACCCGAACAACATATAACCATATTATCATATTCCCGTTGAAGAGTAGGAAAATTCGTCCGTGATTTTATATGCTCAATTTTTGAATCATGCAATTCAAACTCATCTTTATGAGGAATTCTTCGCATACAGTAGGCACACAGGTAGCCTTGTTCATCTAAAAGTGCATCTCTCATCTCAGGAATAGCCTCATAATTTGTTAATCCAGGAGTATTATTTTTACGTGTCCACTCTATGGGTTCGGTTTTCTTATGTATTCTAATCATCTTTGTTTCCTAAAAAATTTAACATTGCCTCTGCTTTCGACAATTCTGGCAAATTATCACCAAATTCTTCTCGCATAGTTGAAAGCATTACACTTGCATTTTCATATTCATCTGAATCAATCATTGAAAATAAATTATTTAGTCTATCATCTACATCTTTTGATCTTGGCACTACCCCTAAAACAGCCTCAATGATAGTTGAAGCATCAAGTCCATAAGTTTGAATTTCTTGTGCAGAATATCCATCCTCTTTTGAATAAGCCAGTCGATAAATTTTATTTTTTTTGTCAATAGGAATCTCTGTCATGACCATTGGGGCATGAGAAGTAATAATAAATTGAAGTTTTGGAAAGGCATTTCTCAGCCCTTTTACTACAACAGATTGTAATGTAGGATGAAGATGAAGGTCTATCTCATCAATTAATACTGTTCCAGTGGTTTTCTGACAGGCTTCTAATTCATAGATTCCCTGATTGAGTAGCATACATCGAAATGATAAGTCTAACACGATATTAACTAATCTTCGTAAACCATCAGAAAGATTATCTGTATCCACCTCTCTATTATCACTAAGAATATAATATACTTTACCTTGATTATGTCTTATTTGAATATCAGAAATAACGTTACAGCCTTCTGAACCCAATGCTTTTTGAACTGCCAATCTTACGCCTTCTATCTCAATTTCACCCTTTTGAGCTTCTTTTAATATCAATAACCTTTTTGTCCAGTATTCCAGAAACCCATCACCTTTTAAGCACTCATAATAGCCAAAAGAGGGTTTTTGTTCATATCTTTTAAATTTATCGCCATTTATCTTTCTATTGGTATGAATATCAGCGGTTGAAAAACTTGCAAAAAGAGGAAGATTAATAACTTGTTCTCCTTCTTTAAACAAACCCTGATATAGTTCTTTACCAACCTTATAAATAGGGTCTAATGGTTTTTGAAGTGTTCTCCCTTTTTTAGAATTTAATTCTAATGAGGCATTAATATTAAGATACTTAAAGTCAATTCTAATTTGAGGTTCATTAGC
>JANPGQ010000512.1:0-2173 GCA_031423975.1 Cytophagales bacterium
GCCATTTGAGGTTCCAGTGGGTATCTATTCAGTAAGTGTAACCGTGAACGCACGAACTTTTAAGTATCGCACCATTGATTTAAAAGTTTTGGGTGGAGGTACGGAATTGCTTATAAATCGCATGTCGGTTTTGGCGTACATTCGTGGGCAGGATTTGATAATAACGGGTAATAATATCAAAGCCACCAAAGCACAAATCCGGTTTGTACCGCAAGTAGGCAGTACAAACCAACTAAAAGATGCCATTATCAATTCTGCAGCAACTGAAATAAAATACACTATTGAAGCTAATTTTCCAGCCCCATACCGTTGGACTTTGACAGTGCTTTTGGATGGGAAAACTTACGCTTTGCCTGATTTGGTGACGATTACGGCGAAATAAAATAAGTATTGATTCGTAGGATTCGCTATTTATGATTTATTTTTGGAATAGTTTTTGTACTAAATAATTTAGTTTGACTCCATAAAATTAATATTTCTATCCAAATGAAACACATTATTCTTTACAGTTTTATCCTCTTTTATCTTTGTAGTTGTGCTACACAAAAGCCAATTACCTCAACGGTCAATCCTGCTAATATTAAAAATGTAATGATTGTACCTCCTATAAATTCCATTAAGGTTTTTTATGCCCAAAGCGATGAAATTGCAGAGGGAGAGGATTATTTTGGAGAAGTCCAGAATAGTAGTATAAAAGCAATTAAGTTATTTTTCGATACGCATAAAATTGAATATGATGAACTGTCTGCAAATAAGGATGAAGAGAATATATTATCCCAAGAAATAGCGGAATATTATGCTAAAATGGACGGTCCAGACAGAAAAAATGCTATGATTGGTGACGTAAAGTATAATTATAAAGCTAATCGGGATGCTTGCGCAAAAATCAGAATTTCTGATAATGTAGCTAACCTAATCAAAGCTAATAATCAACGATTTGCTCTGGCAACCATAACAATTGGTTTTACGAGAAGTAAAAAGAATGAAAGAAATAGACAATTAGCCAATGCTGGAAAGGTGATTCTGGGAGTTGGATTGGCAGTATTGACTGGAAATTTTTTGTTCATGAGAGGAATTCCTTATAAATCAATCACCTACATTTTTTTGATAGATGCGGAACAAAAAAATATTGCTATGTATTCTAAAAAGACCGCAGAAATTGACCCAATTAATATTGGAATGTTGCAACAACAAATATTCAATGGTTTAGAAGAATATTGGATTGAGAATGCTGCGAAATTAAATGGAGTGAAACGTTATTAAAATTTTATAAATTTTAACAATTACATATATTCAAATTTTTCTTACAAAAGCGACCCAATTCGGTCGCTTTTGTGTTTTCTTTGTAGTACAAAACTATTAATTATTCCTTGTTAATTATTCCTTGAACAAATGCAATTCTCCCACTTACACTGTCATACCCAATATTCCCTCTTGGACGGAGCTTCAAAAATTCCTGCTCTTTTTGCCAAAGCCAAAGCCGATAATATGCCCGCAATCGCCATTACTGACCACGGAAATATGTTCGGAGCATTTCAGTTTGTGGCGGAGGCTCAAAAACATGAGGGCGTAAAACCAATTGTGGGATGTGAATTTTATGTGGTGGAAGACCGCCATAAACGGGCATTTACCAAAGAACAAAAAGACAAACGTTATCACCAGTTAATGCTCGCTAAAAATGCCGAAGGCTACGCCAATTTGGTGAAATTATGCTCATTGGGCTACATTGAAGGGCTTTATGGTAAATATCCTCGGATTGATAAAGAGCTTGTTTTGCAATATCACAAAGGGCTAATTGCTACTACTTGTTGTCTTGGGGCGTCTGTTCCGCAAGCAATTTTGAGAAATGGCGAAGAGGAAGCCGAAAAGGAATTCAAATGGTGGTTAGATTTGTTCGGAGAAGATTATTACGTGGAGGTTCAAAACCATGAAATACCTGACCAATTGAAGTGTAATGAGGTTTTATTGCGTTTTGCCAAGAAGTATAATGTCAAAGTAATTGCCTCAAATGACTCGCATTATCTTGACCAAAAGGACTCAAATGCTCACGATATTTTGCTTTGTATCAACACAGGTGAAAAACAGGCAACTCCCACTTACAAAGACATTGATGACGATGCGGGAACATCCACAAAAGGTAAACGTTTTGCCTTTTATAACGACCAATTTTATT
>JANPGQ010000513.1:0-9607 GCA_031423975.1 Cytophagales bacterium
CAAAATATTCTTTTGTACGGGTAAGTTGGGGTTCGCCGATTTTTTGGGCAACGCAAGGCTATGCCGTGATGGACAATACCGAGTTCCCAATTGTGGGCGAAGGCGATAAACAACCCAATGATAATTTTATCGAACAATTGGTTTGGAATGCGGAGGCTGCCATCAATAAAATTGCAGGAATGGGTGTTGGTGATAGTACCCGTGTGGCAGTGGGTGGACACAGTTACGGGGCATTTATGACAGCTAACTTACTGGCTCACTGCAAATTATTTAAAGCGGGTATTGCTCGGAGCGGGGCGTATAATAGAAGTTTAACGCCTTTTGGTTTTCAGAATGAGGAACGTACTTATTGGCAAGCACCTGACTTATATTTCAAAATGAGTCCGTTTAGTTATGCCAACCAAATCAAAACGCCCTTATTGATGATTCACGGTGAAGCGGATAATAACCCTGGCACGTTCCCGATTCAGAGCGAGCGATTATATAATGCCATCAAAGGACATGGGGGCACGGTACGTTTTATTCAGTTGCCATACGAAAGTCACGGCTATGCCGCCAAAGAAAATATCCTCCATTTGCTTTGGGAACAAAATGAGTGGTTGGAGAAATATGTGAAGGGGAGAAAAATATAAGATTCAACATTGGTGTGAAAATTTACTGAAGTCGTCCTTCAAAAGGACGACTTCAGTATCTATAAGACAGAAAATTATGATAATTATCATCGGAGCGGGAGTCGCTGGACTCACCTGTGCAAAATATTTAAGAGATAGGGGGATTCAATCACTCATTTTAGAAGCATCTGACGGTGTAGGCGGACGAGTACGAACGGACGTACACGAGGGCTTTTTGTTGGATAGAGGTTTCCAAATTTTATTAACTGCCTATCCCGAAGCTCAAAGACTTTTGAATTATGAAAATCTTGATTTAAAGGCGTTTAAGTCGGGGGCAATGATTCGGAATTCTCAAAGAAACGACTTTTCAATTTTGGCAAATCCTTTTAAAGAGCCGTCTCAATTGATACCGTCAATGTTCTCAAAAGTGGGTTCATTGACAGATAAATTAAGGGTCTTGCGAATGATAATGGACACTAATAATGTGCAGGAAGAGGTCTTTGAAAATGGCACGATTTCGACCATGGAATATCTGCAAAACTATGGTTTTTCAGATGAAATGATTCATGATTTTTTCAAACCATTTTTTGGCGGTGTTTTCTTGGAAAATGACCTTGTAACTTCTGCCAATTTCTTCAAATATACTTTCGGAAAATTTTATGAAGGTGATGCCGTTTTGCCCGCCAAAGGTATTCAACAAATTCCCGAACAGATTGCTAAAATGTTGTATATCGGCACGGTAAAATTAAATACAAAAGTAGTTAGAATTGACGGAAACAGGGTTTATTTAGAAAATGGCGATAAATTATATGGAGAAAAAATCATCTTGGCAACTGACGGTTTTCAGGCAGATAAATTATTAGGAAAAAATCCTGATAGAAAGTTTAATTCCACTACTTGCACCTATTTTTCAGCCGATAAATCGCCTTTGAAAGAGAAGATGTTAGCCCTAAATCCTAACCGTGCTTCGATGGTGCATAATATGTGCGTACCTTCAGATGTTGCTCCTAATTACGCTCCTGTTGGAAAGTCTTTAATTTCGATTTCAACCCAAAGTTTCGACCTTTATGATGAAAAAGAATTAGCCAAAAATATTAAACGAGAGCTAACGGAGTGGTTCGGTAAGGAAACAGAAACTTGGCAACATCTGAGAACCTATCATATTCCCCAGGCATTGCCAAGTTATCTTAATTCTGAAAATAATGCTCAAAACCTTCAATTAAGCGATATTTTATATCAATGTGGAGATGCCACCGCCTATCCGTCGCTGAATGCGGCAATGGCAACGGGACGAAAAGTAGCGGAGATGATTTAGAAAAATCTTCCAATCAAAGGATTTTCCACAATCATTCGTTTCATTTCTTGAGGATTAATGGCTCCTTGTTTTTGATAAACAATTTTGCCGTTAGGTTCAACCAAAAGCGTATAGGGCAAAGCTCCTTGCCATTTTGGGTCAATCAGTTCGATGAGTTTATAAACATCTTCCGAATCAAAAATGTAGTTTTTGGTGGCAGAATGAAGTCTTTGTAAAGTTGCCAAAGCCTTTTCTTTTTTATCGGGTTTGTCGGCACTGATGGTTACCAATTCAAAATCACGGTGGCGGTACATCTGATTTATTTTCATAAAATCGGGCAATTCAGCCACGCAAGGACCACACCAAGTAGCCCACACATTAATGAGACGAAGTTTACCAGAATCATTTTTCAAGAGTTTTTTGATGCCTTCTTCGTTAATGGTTTCCAAAGCCACGGGTTCTTTCTCCCACGATTCTTTTTCTTTTTCAGAAAGATTCACTTTTTCTGCCCATTTGATAGAACAGCCAAAAATTTTGGTCTTTTCTACCGCCACTTTTTCACCTGCTACTAAATTGTCGAGAGCATTGCGAGCATCCAATTGTTTAGGCGTATTTGAAGGCTTTTCCATTTCATCAACCCTTCCAGAATAACGCAAAATACGTTTTTCATCAAAAATAAAGACGTGTGGCGTGGCTACAGGACCGTATTTTTTGGAGATAATTTCGGTTTCTCCATCAAAAAGATAAGGGAAGTTAAATTTGGCCTCTTTGGCTCTGATTTTCATTTCTCCATAAGTATCACCTAAGTCGGTATAACCCATTTCGTCCAAGCGAACTGCCACAGGTGAATTGGGTGAAATGGCTACAACTTGTACACCTTTGGCTTGATAATCCGCCGAAATTTTCTTGATACGTTCCTCATACGCTTGAGCCGTTGGGCAATGGTTGCAGGTGAAAACAATCATCAAAATTTTAGATTTGGCAAAGGATTTTAGCGAATACATTTTGCCATCAACGCCCTTCAAATTAAAGTCTGGGGCGACTGAACCAATGGCTAAAGAAGGAATGTCTTCCGAGGGTCTGAATGAGCATAAAATGCTGATTGTGAGGATAGTAAATAGCTTTTTCATTAGGATTGTTTTAGATATATTTATAATTATTGCAAAGCAAACGCTACGTAACTATCGCCCGATTTTGTTCCCATTTTTCCACCCCCACACGCTACTACAACGTACTGTTTTCCATTGACTTGATAGGTCGCAGGTGTGGCGTATCCGCCCGCTGGGAGTTTGTATTCAAATAGAACTTTGCCCGTATTTTTATCAAAAGCTCTGAATTTTTCATCTTTTGAAGCAGCGATAAAAATTAAACCTCCTGCTGTTACTACAGGTCCGCCGTAGTTTTCTGTACCCGTTTGGGCAATGCCTTTTTTCGTTAATTCTTCAAATTCTCCCAAAGGCACCTTCCATTTAATTTTGCCCGTATTCAAATCAATAGCATTGAGCGTTCCCCAGGGAGGCGTAATGGCTGGGTAGCCGTCTTTGGTCGTGAAGCGTTTGTAACCTGTCATCACGTAGGCGGGTTGAAGGTCGGCTTCGGCTTCCATTTCTTTTTTATCTCCTTGACTATCAGCTACTTTCAAATTCAAAAGATATGCTGTAATAGCTTCACGATTCTTTTCGGAAATATGCCCAAAAGCTGGCATTCCTCCTTTTCCTCTTTTCAAAATTGATAAAATATCTTCTCTTTTAAGGCGTTTTTCTAAGTCAATCAAGGAAGGAATATTGCCCGTTCCCTTGCGGTCAAGACCATGACAATTACCACAATTATTGGTATAAATATTTTTGCCAATTGTCAAAAGCCCATTACCCTCTGCTTTCTGATTTTTCTGCATTTTCACAATCCAAGGCATTTCATTGGCATTCACAAAAAGGACATTATTTTGTGGGTCATAACCTGCCCCGCCCCATTCGCCACCACCATCAAAACCTGGGAACAACACGTGTCCTTGCGTAGAAGGCGGAATCCACATATTACCCGATTTCAAGGGTTTGACTTGTTCCAAAATCTCAGCGTGATGTTCGGGTGAAATATTAATAATGTCTTTTTCCAAGAAATTCTGACGCATATAAGCCTCTGGAAATGATGGAATTGGCTGAGTTTTCCAAGATTGTTCTCCCGCTAATTCGGTTTGTGGAACGGGCGTTTCATGAATAGGAAAAACAGGTTTCCCAGTTGCTCTTTCCAAAATAAAAGTATAGCCATGCTTGGTAATTTGGGCAATGGCATCAATCTTTTTTCCATTTTTTGTTACCGTAATCAAGGTTGGCGGTGCTGGTAAATCTCTGTCCCAAATATCATGATGCACGGTTTGATAATGCCAAATTCGTTTTCCAGTTTTGGCATCCAACGCCAAAATACAATTAGCAAAGAGGTTTGAACCCTTGCGATAACCACCCCAAAAATCGTAAGTTGCCGAACCTGTTGGTACAAAAACAATCCCTCTTTTTTCGTCCAAAGCCATCCCCGCCCAACAGTTTGCTCCACCCACCTTTTTCCAAGAGTCTTTTTGCCAAGTTTCGTAACCAAACTCGCCAGGATGCGGAATGGTGTGGAAAATCCACTCCCGTTTGCCCGTTCGTACATTGTACGCACGGACGTGTCCTGGGGCAGCATCCAAACCTTCAGAAAGCCGCATTCCCATAATTATCAAGTCGTTATAGATTATTCCTGGCGTATTGGAAACTAATAAGAATTTCTCTTTATGATAATCCAAATCCTTTTGCATATCCACTTTTCCACTATCGCCAAAGGTGGTAATGGGTTCGCCCGTTTTGGCATCCAAGCATATCAAATGACTTCCTGCACAAAATAGAATTCGCTTCTCATCGCCCGATTGCCAATAGGTTACACCCCGATTTGTACCTGCCCACGAGTTTTCTCCACCCAAGATTTTGAAAGGATTAAACGTCCAAATCTCTTTGCCCGTAGCTGCATCCAAAGCCAAAACTTTTATTTGTGGTGAAGTGGCATACATCACACCCTCAACGATGATGGGATTGCACTGAATCTGTGAAGTTTTAGTAGCATCACCCGAATGATATTCCCAAGCAACTCCCAAATTTTTGACATTTTCGGTATTAATCTGACTCAGGCTCGAAAAGCGATTTGATTCATTATTTCCACCATAAACTTTCCAGTCTTGATAGGGCGAATCGGAGCTTTTGAGAGCAATTATTCCGAAAAATAAAATAAAGAAAATTAGGGCTTTTGTATTCATTTACTGGATGATTGGGCTTCACAACCCTTCTAAGCGTTTGAACGTGGACGTCAAGTCACTCGGGAGGGTTTATTTTAAAATTAATTAGTTTAAATTTACACTAAAAATAACAAATCATGTACGACCTTTCTGTTACCCTCATACAAACGGATTTATATTGGGAAAACCCTACGGCAAATCTTGCTAATTTAGAAGAGAAGATTGCTCAGATTTCTACTCAAACCGACCTGATTATTTTACCAGAAATGTTCAATACTGGCTTCTCCATGAATGCCAAATCAGTGGCTGAACCCATGAATTTTACCACTTTTAAATGGCTACGTCAGCAGGCAAAAAAGGCTAATTCAGTTGTCACGGGCAGTTTTATTGTAAAAGAAGGAGAACAATATTTCAACCGATTAATCTGGATGCGTCCCGATGGAAGTTATGCAAAATACGATAAAAGACATTTGTTCAGAATGGGCAACGAACACCTGACTTTTACGGGTGGAACTGAACGTATCATTGTTGAACTGAAAGGCTGGAAAATCTGCCCACTGATTTGTTATGATTTACGGTTTCCTGTATGGTCGAGGCAGGGAAGAAAGGAGAAAGGGATAGAGGCACAAAGTGAAGTGGAGTCCAACCGAACATTGAGCATCGAAGCGGAACGCCGCCCGCATCGAAGCGGAACGCCGCCCGCATCGAACACCTACGATTTGCTCATCTACGTTGCCAATTGGCCCTCCGTGCGTTCGCAAGTTTGGGATATACTTTTACAGGCTCGGGCAATTGAAAATCAGAGTTATTGTATTGGCGTAAATCGAGTCGGAAATGACGGAATGGGCTTGAATTATTCTGGAAATTCGGCAGTAATTGATTTTAAGGGGAATCAAAGTTTTTATCAAAAAGACACAGAAGTAATCCACAGCCAAACCCTTAAATATCAAGAACTTGTTGATTTTAGAACAAAATTTCCTGCGTATTTGGATGCTGATGATTTCACGATTGAATTATGACAAAAAAACCTTTTCTCATAGCCTCCCTCCTACTCAATTTTGCTTTGCTGATTCTCATTTCTCAGTTTAGGGATAAAATCTTTGCCCGAATATTTCCATCCAAAAAAACTACCATTTTGATGGTGGGTGATTCAAGAATTGCCCAAGAAAATTGGTCTGTTTTATTAGACAGAAATGACGTAAAAAACGAAGCATTTGGCGGAGCAATTACCCAACAAATCTTATGGAATTTGGAGCGTGGACAACTAAATTCTGAACCTAAAATTGTGATTTTGGAAGGAGGAATCAACGACCTTTTGGCTGGTGTTCCTCCGCTACGTGTGTACGAGAATTATTTAAAAATGTTTGAGATTTTACGAGCAAAAAAAATTAAAATAATTATACAATCTATTATTTATACTACTGATAATCAAGAGTTTAATATAAATATTTTAAAATTCAATTCAAAATTAAAAGATTACTGCACTACTCAAAAAATCGTTTGGCTTAACATGAATGAGCAACTTTCGCAAGATGGAAAATTGCTTGAAAGATATTCCTCAGACGGCATTCATTTGAACAAAGAAGCATACCAGATTTGGGCTACGAAAATTAACGAAAAATTAGTCCAATTTAATAGTTTTTGATCCATTCGGCAAGTTAGAATCTACCAAATATTCCCAGCGTTCATCGTGAACAGATTTATAGATAATTTTCATTTTGATGTTTCCCATTTCTTCATTAAAAATCCTCGATTCCCTTGCCCCAATAATACTTACATGAGTGATTTCTTCATTCTGAGCAATCACTTCATCAACCGATAAGGTTTTATAACTTCCCGCAAATTTCTTGCCCACAACTGCCTCAATTAAATCCGTAAGTTGTTGACAATCTTTGCCTTTATATTGATACGAAACCGATTCTATAATGGCTGGACCAATACCTTTATTCATCAATTTGACGGTGGTCATATTCTCGGTAGAGTCTTTTTGCTCTTCACGAAAAGGGGCAATTTGCAAATGGGGCCAAGCCGAGGCAAGCAAGTATTTACGCTGATAGTGCGTTTGCATAATGGAAACTATCAAGGCACAAATACCCACAAAAGAGGCCATCGTGGCAACGATTGATTCGGAAGAGAAACGGTTGTTTTTCATGTTTTTAGGGTAAAAATTTAATTCAATCTTCTAAAATACGAATAGTTTTTGAGATTTTATTTTTTAGCTAAAATCAATTTCTTCACCGCTTCCATTTCTGTATCAATTCCGTTTTTTATGTTTTCAATATTGGGCTTTACATACACATCAGGCGAGATTCCTACGTCTGGGCGAGTTTTGGCTACGTCATAATCCGTTCCAATCAAGGGTACATCCACTTCAATTTTTGTATTAGGCAATGACATAAAAAACATGGCACTCGCCGTGATTCCCTTCTGATTGCCACCCGTGGTTTGTCCAACAATGGTTGCCAAATGATGCGTTTTAAAAATATCCGCCATGATGTACGTTGCCGAGCTATTGGTGGGGCTGGTTAATAAATAAACGTTTTGAGGAATAAGCCCTTTTTCAGGTTCGATAGTGATGATTTTATCCAAATTTTTATCCTTGTATTGTCCGCTTGGCAAGAGCGTAAAATACTTTGCATCTTTATTGAACCAAACGTTCGCCCAACTTTTGTTATCCACATAATTTTGGAACGTAGAATCTATCTTCAAGAACGCCCAAGTGTTCTGAATATCCTTGAATTCAATCGGTTTTTGGATTAGAAACTTAATTAATTTCATCATATCAGAGGTATTCCCTCCTTCATTTTTTCGGATATCGATAACTAAATTTTTACCATTTTTCTGTTGAAATTCGGTTAAAGATTCAAGGAAAAACTTATTAAAATTGTATTTATAATCGTAGTTTTCAAAAGTATTTATCTGCATTATTGCCGTCTCAGTATTCATCCACGTAAAGTTGGTTTTAGCTAACTTAGTTTCCTGATACTTTGCTTTCAAAATCTTCTCACGCTCTACATGATTAAGGGCTTTCAAGTTAATTTTAGCATTTTTCTTGGTATCTAAATTAAACGTAACCACTTCAAAATCAGTAGTTTTATTAGGAAAATACATGGGAAAGAAAATATCAAAATATTCAAAATACTGCCCACTAATTTCTAATAATTTAAGGCGTTTGCCATCATTTGAGCCATCCGCACGCACAATAGGGAGTAAGGTTTTGATAATTTTAGCGATAGAATTTCCATTAATACTTTTGATTTCTAAGCCCACATCCAAAGTAGAATCTGCCGATTTCACAACCAACATTCTGCCATTAATCAGTTGGAAGCGGAAAGGCAAGCAATTTTTGTTTTCAAAGAGTTCCTGCTTCAAAAATTTTTCTTGATTATAAAAATTTGGATAGGCGTGTCCACACTTGAATTTTGAAGTCAATTTGTGAAAATTCAAATAAGCCTCTTGCAAAGGTTGGTCATGATTGAGAGCCTTTTTGCATTCCTCAAAATAGCCGTCAATTGTAGTTTTATTCGCATATTTATACAACCCAGGATGCAGCGTTTCGTAAGATTTACGCATAATTTCAAAGTCTTTTTGCAAAGCATCGGCAGAAAGAATGGTTTGTGCTTTTGAACTCAAAATTACCATCAATAAAAAGGCGAGTGTAATGTATTTTTTCATCGTATTCGAGATTATAAAAGTTTATTTGTTTTATTTTGATGGTGTAAAGTTCCGTTGAAAAATATTCTCAATAGCTTCAATTCATGTTTTGAGCCGTGCCAAATCATGTTTTGAGACTAATTCTGTAAAAATTATCAATTATTTGTAACGAATCATCTTGATTGCTTACTTACTTCATAAATAAACCGAAATTACCCAATAACCAGCCACGTGGATAAACTCGAAAGTACATTTTTAGCTCGCTTGAACCACCACAAGGGCATCCTCCATAAGGTTTCCAAAGTGTATATGGATACCAAGGACGATAGAGAAGATTTGATTCAGGAAATTATTTTCCAACTTTGGAAATCCTACCCGAGTTTCAATGAGTTGAGTCAGTTTTCGACTTGGATGTATCGTGTAGCCATCAATACTGCCATTATTTACCTCAAAAAAGAAAAGAAACGCCCTGACAAACATCCGATTTTGCCTGAAATGGACGTAAGAGATGATGCTGAACCGAACCCCAAAGAGAGTCAATTAGAGCATTTTTATCGAGCCGTTCAGCAATTATTACCCATCGAAAAAGCCTTGATTTTCTATTTTATGGAAGGACAATCGCACCGAGAAATTGGAATAAATTTGGGAATAACCGAAGGGAATACACGAGTAAAATTAAACAGAACCAAAGAAAAAATTACGCAAATCATTAAATCACAAGGATATGAATTTTGAAGAATTAAAATCAGATTGGGAAAAAGAGCCTTCGGGAGAAGTGAATGTTCCTGC
>JANPGQ010000514.1:0-12639 GCA_031423975.1 Cytophagales bacterium
ACGTGTCCGTACATATACGCTTTTTCCACAATCAAAAAGTTAATTGCATCTTGCGAATGACTTTCCCCGGGACGTTTGCCGACGTATATTTTTTCAGTACCAGGCTTGCAATATTCCAACAACTCATCAGCAATCAAAGCATCATAAAGAACTACATCCGCTGATTTTAAGGCTTTAATCGCTTTTACTGTAATCAAGTCAGGGTCGCCAGGTCCTGCACCTACAACAGTAAGTTTTGGGCGAGGGTCTAAGGTATGGAAATGTTCTAAATTTTTCATGATTCGATGTTTATGGTTCGAGTTTCGATGTTTGGGGCTGAAACCAAAAATCGGAAATCAAACTACTAAACAGTAACTAATTCTTCTCTGAATGCCTTTGCTAAATCTAAAAATGCTTGAGCATCAGCAATATACGCTTTTGCAAATGCTTCCGAAGGTTCATTTTGATTAATCTGTAATACTAATTCTTGGAAGGTTTTTCCACCTAAAGAAATATCACCAGTTGCTACAAAATTCTCTTGGAATTTATCAATCACCCCACTTTGTGTAGAAGCACTTACTGATTTGTCCAACAACAAGGCCTTCGCAGCACTCACAAATACGCTATATGCGTGATAGATTGAATCCGCAATACGATTTTCTTCAAAAGCAGCATTGGTCCAATCCATTTTTTCTACTGATTCTAATAACAAAGTAGCTACTAAGTCAATAATTACCGAAGCACATTCACCGACTCCAATTTCAGTAGCAAATTGCTCTGTTTGTCCCCAATCAATGAAGTCATCATCTTTCAGAGTGGTCAAATCTGCAACAGGTTTCAACAAAGTATAGAAGTATTTTTCGCCCTGACGGTCGTAATAATCATTGAAATATTCGCCTTCGTTGGCATTTTCTTCATAATTATTCAATACCACTCTCAACACTTGTGGACCTCTTTTTGAAGGAACTTTAATGACTTTATCCGCTACTCTACCAACGCCATCTCCAACAGTTCCACCGCCCAAAAGTACCTGTAACGCTGGTAAAACACGCTTATCAGCCGCTTTAAGAGACGAGCCATGAAAACCTATATTTGCCATACCGTGCTGCCCACAAGAGTTCATACAACCCGAAATCTTGATTTTGATTTCATTATTATGAATCAACTCAGGAAAGTCTTCGGTAATAACTGCTTCTAATTTTGAAGTAATATTAGTACTGTCCGAAATCGCTAAATTACAAGTGTCAGTTCCTGGGCAAGCCGTAATATTTGCCATTGAGTTTGCACCCGCAGATGCCAAACCGTGAGCATCCAAAACTGCATAAACATAAGGTAAATTAGCCTCTGGAACAAACTTCAACATCAAACCTTGGTTAATGGTAACTCGTACATCATCACCAATATAACCTTCCAACTGGTCGATTAAAGAACGTGAATCCGTTGAACTAATATTACCATTTAATATTCTGATATATACACCATAAAATCCTGATTGCTTTTGTTCAAAAGTATTTGTGGCTTTCCAAAGTTCGTAAGCTGTGGTAGTTTCAACCTTAAAATCTGCTATTTTTGAAGGCATTTCATCTTCTGAAACTGCCCATTTGCCAGAGTCTGTATCAATGTTAACCGACTGATTTTTTAAGGCTATCCTTTCATCCTCAATTAATTTCACCAAAGCGTCAAAACCAATTTTCTGAATCAAAAACTTGATACGTGCCTTATGGCGTGAATTTCTTTCGCCATGACGGTCAAAAACACGAAGAGTAGCCTCTAAATATGGTATAATTTGGTCTTCTTCCAAAAAGTCATAGCCCACTTTTGCCAACAAAGGTTGAGCGCCCAAACCACCGCCAACTACTACTTTAAAGCCACGTTTGCCATCTTGAATTTTTGGAATAAAACCCATGTCATGCATATACGTGAGTGCCGTATCTTCGTCAGTATTTGAGAAAGCGATTTTGAATTTACGTCCCATTTCCTGGCAAATTGGATTGCGAAGGAAATAACGGAAAGTAGCATCAGCATAAGGCGTAATATCAAAAGGCTCTTTGGGGTCTATACCCGCTGAGGGTGAAGCAGTTACGTTACGAACGGTATTGCCGCAAGCCTCTCTGAGGGTAATATCATCTTGCTCTAATTTTGACCATAACTCAGGCGTTCTGTCCAAAGAAACAAAGTGGATTTGCACATCTTGACGTGTAGTCAAATGAAGATTTCCCGTTGAATATTCATCAGAAATATCAGAAATACGCTTCCATTGCTTGAAAGTCATTTTTCCATAAGGCAATTTTATCCGTATCATCTGCACGCCTTGCTGGCGTTGCCCATATACGCCACGGGCAAGACGAAGGCTACGAAATTTTTCTTCGTGAATTTTTCCTTCACGGAATAATTCTATTTTACGTGCCAAATCAACGATGTCTTTTTCAACAAGTGAATTTTCGAGTTCTGTTCTGAAACTTTGCATTTTAATTTCCTTTTAGTCTATCAAGTATATAGATTTAATACAAAAATAAAGAACAAAATGTTCAAATAAGAATAATTTTGAAAAAATATTATATTGGAAGCCTAATATTAAATAATTCGATTAATTTTGTTATTCAAATAATCCTTATTATTTTTAATGGTTAGAAATTAACCCCTAAAAATATATAACCCAGACAGGCGATAAAACTTAGCATCATTTTTGTGAGTTAAATGATTGGCTATCAACCCCTTAAATTACCATGAAAAAACAAATTACTATTATTATTGCCGCACTTGCCGTTTCGATGTCAAGCTGTACTGATACCAAAAAAATCACTGAATTACAAGACCAAGTTCGCCGCCTAGAAAGTCAAGTTTTGAAAGAACGTCAAGAAAACGCTGAATTAAGCAGTTTTCGTTTTAGTTTGGAGAGTCAGTTTAAGAAAAAAAGTGAAGATTATGTAAAATGTCAGGAAGATAGTAAAGAAACTTTTGAATCATTAAGCATAAAATATAATCGTTTGTTGGACGATTATAACAAATTACAAGCATCATATAAGTCATTAAATGAAACTTATGAGGCAAGTAAAGAAAATTCTGCAAGAGTAATTGCGGAATTAGAAGAAAGAATGAGACAAATTAGAGCCACAAAATCAAGACGTTACGCTCGTAGAGACTAATTTCTGATTTTAGAGAATATTAAAAAGCCTTCAAATAACGAGTTTGAAGGCTTTTTCTGTTTAATTAAACCCCTTTCGGTTGCTTTGATTTATGGACACGAAATCTATATTTTAAGCCAATAGATAAATTTATCCAACCGTCATTTGCTGTTTCACTATATGAATTTACGCCTCCAATGATGTTAGGAATTTGTAAATTATATAGATTAGTACCATCTAATTTATCATTATAAACCCAATTATAGCCTAAATTTGCGGTTAATCCAATCCTTTCTTTAAATTGCCAATCTATGAATAATCCTATTGGAACTACTAATTCATGCGTATAAAAGATTCCTTTTTCGCCTACTCCTGCCCCTGATTGTTGAAATAATTGTGTATGTTGTGTAGTACCATCAGCGGTTGTTCTCAGAAAACTTCCTGATTTTAAATCATAAACATTGGTGTGAAACCAAATCATTCCTGCTCCCGTGTATGCCTTCACTTCAAAATTGTTGTTAATATAGTTTTTTGAAAATCGAGATAGATTAAAAAATGCTAAGGTTTGAATTTGGAAAAAGTCGGTTTGAAATTTTGATGAATATATGTCATTATCTGAGCCTGATAAATTTCCCCCAATTATTTCCAAGCCAAGATTGAATTTTTCAGAAATTCCCTTTTCAATACATAACCCCAAGTTTGGGTTCATTGTCCAAACATCTCCCAACTCACCCACCAAACTTGCCAAGCCTATTTTTGGGGTTATAGAAAAACCATCTATTTTATGAAATGAGTTGAAAGTTGTTTGAGAAAAAATGGAAGATGAGTTACATAGGAGTATCATCGCAATTAGAAATGGCGGTTTCAATTTCATGGAGTGGCTAAAATTATTGATTAATTTATTATGTGAATATAGTAAGTTTTACTCAGTTTATAAAGGGTTTATCTTGAATTTTGTTGGATTTAAACAGATAAGGATTTGAAATCTTTATCGGTTTTGTCCAGTATAATTTTACTCAAAAAAACAATTTTTAGAAAAATATTTCACTAATTTGTATAATTAATCACTAATAAGATAATTATGAATCACTTTTCTGCATTTCCGTTTATTCGCTTCACATTTTTCTTGATTTTGGGAATTGCTCTCTATCATTACTTCCCCATTCAAAATATTTCTATTTTCGTTGGATTACTAATGTTTTCAGTTTTATGTTTTGTTATCCTTTTTATATTTCAAAGAAGATTGAAAAGTCTAATTTTCTCTGGAGTTCTTGGAGCTTTAATTTTGGGATTATCTGGATTTGTGATTTCTTTTCTGAGAACAGAAAATAATAGTTCTCAACATTATACACACAATGTGGGTAAGTTTGAATATTTTGAAGTAGTTGTGGATAACTTGGTAGAAGAAAAGGAAAAATCATGGAAGACCGTTGGTGAGATTAAATCCGTTTTAATTGGGAATGAGATTTTACCCTCATCAGGCAAAATTTTACTATATTTTGATAATAATTCTGTGGAAAAACCGCATTATGGAGATGTTTTTTTCGTTAAAGGAAATCCTCAGAAGATTGCCTCACCCAAAAATCCACAAGAATTTGATTATCAGCGGTATATGTATTACCAGCAAATTGAGTTTCAACAATATTTAAGGCAAGAAAACATTGAAAAAGTGGGCTACGAACCTTCTGACATTTTAATAAATTTTGCTTTACGAACAAATGCTTATGCAGATTCAATTCTCACGGGCTTCGTAGAAGGTAAAAATCAATACGGAGTTGCCAATGCCATGATTTTGGGACAACGGGACGATTTGTCCAATGATTTAATGCAAGCGTATTCTGCCGCAGGGGCAATTCATGTACTTTCGGTTTCGGGTTTACACGTAGGAGTTATTTGTGAAGCATTGATTTTGATGTTTGGATTTTTAAGGAAAAAAGGTAAAAATGGTAAAATAGGATTTTTCTTGTTGATTTTTAGTGTGCTATGGTTTTACGCTTTTGTTACGGGTTTGTCATCGCCCGTTTTACGCTCAACAATTATGTTTACCATTATTCTGTTCGCCCGAACATTTCAGAAAAAACATAATTCTTATAACACGGTTTCATTATCGGCATTTTGCTTGTTGCTTTATAATCCGTATTTTTTATTTAATGTGGGTTTTCAATTATCGTATTTAGCAATTTTTGGAATGATTTATTTTCAACCAAAATTGAATCCTATTTTAGTTATTGATAGTAAGAAAAATTTGCTTTATCGTTTAGGAGATAAAATTTGGAAAGTTACTACGGTGGCAGTGGCAGCTCAAATTGCTACTTTTCCCATCACGATTTATTATTTTCATCAGTTTCCCAATTACTTCCTGTTAGCTAATCCGATTGTAATTTTGCTATCTTCGATTGTCTTAATTTTCGGATTAGCCTTTGTTATTTTTGCTTCCTTTTGCCTGATTTTTGACTGGACGATAATAACACATTTTTTTGGTCAATGTTTGAAATATACAATTTTAGGATTAAATGAAAGCGTACTTTTTGTAGAAAACTTACCTTCATCAATTACTAAATTTTTGTGGTTTTCAACTTATGAAATGTGGCTGATGTATGGCTTGATTTTTGGTTTAATTACCTTATTTAAAACCCGTAAATTCTATTGGGTGTGGATAAATTGTGGAATTGTGGGTAACTTAATTTTTTTGCTGATTATCGGAAAAATACAAACACAAAGGCAAGAGTTATCCACAATTTTATCCATACCTAAGCATTCTGCCATTACTTTTATAGAAGGTAAAAATGCCACTATATTGGCTGATAAAGCCTTTTTGGATAGTAGAAAAGATATTGGTTTTCGAGTAAATAATTATTGGTCAAGCCTTGGAGTACGGGATACTTTAAAGATTAATTTATTAGAAAAATATCATTCAAATAATAGAGTGGCTAACGTTCAAAGTTTAGATTCTATCACTGTATTTTCATGGAATGATAAGACCTTTTTGTGGATTGGCAAGAACTTGAAGCACAAGGATTTTGAAGCTAAAAATGTATCAGTTGATTATTTAATTTTGGCAAATAAATCTGTGAAAGACCTCGAACAGATTATTGGTAAAGTACAATTTAAAAACTTGATAATTGATGGTTCATATACCAAATGGTATGCTGATAAATTATCTTTGCAAGCCGAAGAATTGGGTTTAAAATATTATAATTTGAATGAGGTGGGGGCTATGAATATTGAATAATGAAAGATTTTTTAACTAATTTCGTTTTGATAAGGCAGAGGAAGGATTTCCGTGTTACGAATCAATAATTTTTATGAATGCAAAAACGCTTAGAATTTTCGTAGCACTTTCAATTTTGTTATTGGGAGGGGTTATTGTGGTTCAATATTATTGGTTTAAACAGGCTTATAATCTCGAAGACCGAGATTTTGATCAGCGTGTTACGAGTTCTTTACGAAAAGTGAGCAAAAGATTATTAGATTTCAACAAAAATCCCAATAATAAACTTTTGAAACCCGTTGAGCGTATTACTTCAAATTATTATACTGTTCAGGTCAATGATGTGATTAATCCATTGGTTTTGGAGGAATTTTTGAAGCAAGAATTTGTTAATGCCGATATAAGACTCAATTTTGAATATGGAATTTATGATTGTCAGAAAAAAAATATCACTCATTCTGCCTCTGTATCGCTGTCTGAAAACGGTGTTCGCTCGGATTCAACTGCCCATTACGATTTCCCAGATTTGAACATTCCCAATCCTAATTATTACTTCGGAATTCACTTTCCAGATAAAAAAAGATACCTCTTGGGTGATCTTGATAATTGGTTTATTTCTTCGGCAATTTTGCTGGTAGTAATGGCATTTTTTGTGTATTCGTTGATGTTGATTTTTAAGCAAAAACGCCTCTCAGAGATTCAGAACGATTTTATTAACAATATGACGCATGAATTTAAGACTCCCATTTCAACGATTTCTATTTCGAGCGAAGTGCTGATGAAACCCGAAATTGTGAATAATCCTGAACGATTATTGAGTTATGCTGCTATTATTAGAAAGGAGGCGGCAAGGCTGAAAAAGAATGTTGATACTGTTTTGCAAACTGCCAATATTGCCCAAAAGATTGATAAATTGAATTTGGAAGAAGTGGATGTTCATGAACTTTTAGAGGATTTATCAATCAGTTGTGAACCATTATTTAAGGAAAAAAATGGAGAATTAATCGTGGATTTACAGGCCGAAAAAGTAATTATTAAAGCCGACAGATTACATTTTACTAATGTTTTGCACAACCTGATTGACAATGCCATAAAGTATTCAGAACGTGAACCTGTTATAAAAATTAAGACTGAAAATATAGCTAATGACCTGATTATCAAGATAAAAGATAATGGAATAGGCATTGCTGACCGTGACCAAAAGCAGGTGTTTAATAAATTTTTTCGGGTACATACGGGTGATATACACAATGTGAAAGGCTTTGGTTTGGGGCTGTATTATGTGAAGGAAATGATTGAAGGACACAAAGGAAAAATTGAATTGAATAGCAAAGTAGGAGAGGGGAGTGAGTTTAAATTGGTGATGCCTTTGGTGATTTAGTTTCGATGGTCGTATTTCGTTGCGACCGTCGCTTCGGCTTGATGTTCGGTAAGTCGCTGGATTGTAGTTTGAATATTACAAGTTTTTTTCTGAAAGTAGCCTTTTCAAATACGCCGTTGTCTTTTGTATCAAATTTCCATGCGATGCTTCAAGTTCAATTAATTCTATATTTTTTAGTCTTTTTGTGAGTGGCAATACTTTATTCATCGGAAGTAATTTATCGTATTTTCCCATAAATATTTTTACACTAATGCCTTGATTGTTAATGAGTTTAGCTAATTGTGGGATGTTAAAACTTACCTGATGAAACCCAATCCAAGCCCGATAAAGCTGTTCTTGTTTTTGGGGTGTATCCACCATCATTTTGGCAAATTTCACTACTTTCTTATGTACGATTCCCGTGTATGCAAGTGCGTTGGCGAAGGTATAAAATCGTTCGTTATTTTGAATAATCCACTTAAAAATCTTGCGAGTGAATCCGTAGCGAGTTGCCAAGATATATTTTGGATCTTCCGTGATGCCATCTGGGGCTAATAAGGTCAGTTCTTCTATTCGTTCAGAGAAAGCCTCGACGGTTGCCAAAGCGAATCTACCACCCATGCTAAATGCAATGATGGAGAAGTGTTGAATCTGATTTTCTTGTAAAAATACTTCTAAATATTCCTTCCAAATTTCTTTCGTAATTACTTCATTTTCTTGGTAAATATTGCCATTTAAGCCGCTACTTTTACCATGATAAGGTAAGTCAAAAAGATAGGTAGTGTATTGATTTTCAAAGGTTTGAGCGAAGTTTTGGAAACACAAAAAATCCTGCCCCATTCCGTGGAATGATAACAGGATTTTTTGACCATTTCCTATTTTTTGGTAATGTAGGTTCATATTTTAATGTCCTGATTTCCCGCCCGCCACAACTTCTTTGTCAAAATCAATTCCTTGTTTACGCAAAACTCCTTGTACAATTATTCCGAAAACGAACAAATAAACAAAGCAAGCGGCTGCCAAAAGATACGAAGTTTGAATTCCGAAAGTATCGGCAATTCTGCCTTGAACAACGGGAATAATTGAGCCTCCCAAAATCATCATAATCAAAAATGCCGCACCTTGATTAGTAAATTTCCCTAAACCTGCCGTTCCCAATGAGAAGATACTGGGCCACAAAACTGAACAAAATAAACCTCCTGAAATTAAGGCAAAAAGTGCCACTTTACCCGTTGCCATTACACCAATGATGGTCATAATTGCCCCTAATGCCGTAAAAATCAATAACAAACGCACTGGTTTTTCTCGACTGGCAAAATACGCCATAATCATAATAGCAACGCAAGCAGCATAAGGCAAAAGGTCGGTAACATCGCCACTGTACAATGAATTTACGATGAGAACAATGGCGAACGCAATGAATGGAACTATGACTGTTAGAATCTTTTTAGTAGATTCAGAAGGGTTGAAATTACTAATGGAAGCCGTCCAACGACCAATCATCATACTTCCCCAAAATAATGAAATAAATTTTGAGATTTGAGATGAATCTAAATGCTCTGTTTGTTTCAAATATTCGCCCAAATTTGAGCCAATCGTTACCTCCACGCCCACATACACGAAGATGGCTGTCATGCCCAAAACTGCTTGTGGATATTGCAAAACTGAACTTGCATTCTGAATTTCACCTGCCTTATTTACCACGGCATAAATCAAATAGCCAACCATCAAAATCAACATCAAAATGAACGTAAAAACAATAGCTGTTTCAATAGAGAAAGCAACTGCAACACCCACGCACAAAACTAAAAATGCCAAAGGTAAACCAATCACAATATTGCTAACTTGTACGTCTTCATCATTCTTGATTCTGGGTAAATTAGAACGCCAAAAGAAAAGAGCCATTAGAGCAAATAATGCTCCCAAACATAAATAAGGCACTTTTACGTCTTCAATTGAAGCCCTGGCAGCGGCATCTTTGGCAATTGAACCGAAGATGGCAAATGATACTAAAGCGGGTCCAATTGTACCACCTAAATTATTGACAGCACCGCCTAAATTAATTCTTTGAGCTCCAGTTTCGGGTGGTCCGAGGGCAATCATGAAGGGTTGAGTGGCAGTTTGTTGGAGTGAAAAACCAAGTCCAACGATAAATAAACCCGCCAATAATAAGGGATATGAAGCGGTTTGAGCGGCTGGGTAAAACAATAATGTTCCCAAAGCTGAAATCAAAAGCCCAATTACGATACCATTTTTATAACCAATTTTATTCAGAATATCACCCCCCATTAGTCGAGAAAATATTAGATAAAGTATCGAACCAATGAAATAGGCAGCATAAAAAGCAAAGTCAACTAATTGAGCTTGCGTTTGGGTAAGGACGAATTTTTCTTTAAATAGTGGAATCAAAATCCCGTTGGATGCCGCCACAAAACTCCAAAAAAACCATACGGTCATGAGCGTATAAAGGGCAGATTGATTGCTTTTAGTTGATTGTTGTGTCATAAAAAAGGATTTTAGGGTTTTTGTGAATTGAAATTAAGGTCAAATCTACCATTTTTCGAGGTAAAATTTGTGCTTTTTCGTGATTTTAAGAGAAATAATGATATGGTATTTTTAACCGTTGGTTGAAAATACGTTAATAATCGTCATAAAAAATAGTATATTTACGTTATTGTTAAAAATAATTTCTAAACCATTTAGGGTATAGAATATCAAAGAAAAATTAATTACTTCAATTTTTAAATTTATCATAATATAGACCATGAAAAAGCACGATTATAAAGGTATCATTGTGACTGTTAGCTTATTAGTTATGCTTTCTGGATGTACTCAAAAGGCGGGAGACGGTACAACTCCAACAACTGCAGTTTCCAGTTTCGGCTTGATGCAAGACAGGATTCTCACGCCCACTTGTGCCACTTCGGGCTGTCATGCCTCTACGGCAGATGGCTCTTTTAAAGAACATGGTTTGGTGTTAGAAAAATCGGTGGCTTACGAAAATTTAGTGGGAGTAAGCCCTTTTAATGCCTTATCAAAAGCGGACGGACACTTGCGGGTAAAAGCGTATAAATCATTAGAAAGTTTGTTGTTTCATAAACTCAATTGGGATTTATCACATCACGGAGGCAAGCAATACGGTACGCCCATGCCTTTGGGAAGTACCGCACTTTATCTCGGACAGATTGAATTTATACGCCGTTGGATTGAAGCGGGAGCCCCTAAAACGGGAGAAGTGGCAGATGCTAAATTGTTGGATGATAAAACGCCAAGCGTTTCTACAACGGATGATTTTGTGGCAATGAATACGCCTGCACAGGAAGGATTAGCGGGTTTTCAATTGAAAGTTGATAAATTTACGGTTCAACCCAATTTTGAAAGAGAGATTTTTGTGAGAAGAAATGTGGGAAATACTGCTGAAATTTACATTAATCGTATAAAATTGCAAGCTCGTCCTAATAGCCATCACATGGTTTTATATGATTTTAGTAATAAATCGAATTTACCTGCAACGGACCAAGTAAGAGACCTTCGTAATCCTGATAATTCTTTGAATTTGATTACGGCAATTCAAGCATCTAACCATATTTTCTTGGGCGGTGGCACACAAGCAAATCAAGTCTATGATTTTCCCGAAGGAACAGCACTGCTTTTACCTGCCAATTATTCGATGGATTTGAATCCGCATTATTTCAATAAAACGAATAATTCTTTTGTGGGCGAAAATGTAGTAAATCTTTACACAACCGATAAAGCAAAGGTAAAATATGTAGTGAAAACGCTTAATTTAAACAATACAAAATTCTCCATTTCTGCCAATCAGAAAACAACTATTACGACAGATTTTGCTTTTGATAAAAATGTAAAAATCGTGTCATTAACTTCACATACGCATAAGTTTGGAGAAAAATATGTTATCAAAATCAAAGGAGGAACACGGGATGGCGAGGTAGTTTATGAAAATGCGGATTGGGAACATCCTTTGGTAAAAAACTTTACGACACCAATTTCTTTGAAAAAGGGAGAAGGTTTAACTTCGGTAGTAACGTATAATAATACTTCTAATCAGAAAATATCCTTCGGCTTGACTTCTGATGATGAAATGAATATAATTTTTGGATATTATTATGAGGAGTAATTTTATCCCTTTTTCAACAAATTACTAATTTTTATTTTCATCAAAAAGGTCAAAATTAATAATACGCCCAAGACTGCAAAGCCTTTGGGCGTATTGTTTTTTAGGGCTTCTTGGGGATTTTTAAACCAAAAATATCCTAATACTACCATCACCAAAACCTCAACCCAAAAGAAAAGTTGTAAAATACCAATGGTTATGGCTAATAACATTGGACGGAGATTTTGGAAGGGATTTTGTTTTTCGGACATGGTTTTTGGGAAAATACTATTCAAATATCATAACAAAAACAGGGCTAATTCACGAATCAGCCCTGTTTTTGTTTTTACAAATGATATTTTTAGAAAAAGAAACCGCCCACTCTGATAACGATTGGGCTACTATATGGAGAATTTAATCCATTATCAGAATACGAAAAATTATACAAAGCAGTAATCTGAAATCCGCCGAAACCTACGCCAAGTCCCGCTAAGGTCTGAGTATTGTAATTGAGAGATTGTCCAGCAAATGAACCATAATACTTTTGAATTTCAGCCTGTGCAAATGCTTTAGAAAGAATTTGTTCTAAAAAACGTAAACGATATTGCCCAAAAAGGCGTGGTCCGTAAAGATTCAAGGCATCAATATTTCTGTATTTTGTATATTGATAATCTACTGCCAAACCTGCAGTAAATTCATTCGTTACTTGATAACCTACCATTGGCGAAACACTAATAACCGTTGGATTACCAAACTGCAAGCCCCCAATTCCCCCACCAATACGAATCCGTTGACGAAAAGGCAATTCACGAACATCTTGTTCTTCGCCACTGTCTAAATCTCGAACGGT
>JANPGQ010000515.1:0-4471 GCA_031423975.1 Cytophagales bacterium
GGTTATATGCAAAGTCGTTTGTCGTGGGTTGGGAAAGCCGCAAAAGCACAAAATAAGATTATGCCGATTATTGTGATTTTTAGTGTAGAGCCAACATTTTCATACAATTACTTTTTAACAAACTCGTTTGAAAATGCCTATTATACGATTGTTAGCCAATTTAATACCAGTAGTTTTAATGGCAAAGAAAACATAGAATTGGTTGGTTATCAAGTATTTGACCAATCGTATGCTCGTAAAGCAAGGCCTTTGGTGTTGTTGTAATTGAGGTAATAAATAGACAAAATTTCTTTACCTCATAACCATGTTATTACTATTTTTTTCTTCGGCTGTATTTATATTTGCAAGCATCTGTTTATTCGGAATTTTCAACAATTCTACTTCCACACTCTTCAAAACCTTCATTGGAGATTTTTTCCCTTGATTAACTGCTCCTTGCAATTTCTCCAAGATTTTAGGTTCATAGATTGTTAATAATGGTTCGGGAAATTTTTCTTCGGGGTTCAGAAAAGCTGTGGCAAATTTCTCAGCATTTCGATGCTTTATCAAATATTCAATGGCTTCTTGATTGACAAAAGGCATATCACAAGCCACTACCAACCAAGCCGTTTTAGAGTTTTTATCAAAGGCAGAAAGTATTCCTACGATGGGGCTTTTTATGGCTAAATCAAGGTCAACAATATGAGGTAAATCGGTACTTTGATTTTGATTTAACGAAACATAAACTTCTGAACAGCAAGGTTTTAATAAATCAAAAAGATATTGCTCTTGACTTTTGCCATGATAATTAATCAGCCGTTTGTCTTCGCCCATGCGGGTACTGAGTCCGCCTGAAAGGATGAGTCCATTTATGGATGCTTGACTGATTTTTTTCATTTTATATAATCACTTTTTCCTCCTGTTTTCAATAATAATTTCGTCTCTTTAATTACAATATCGTGCGAGAACGCCTTGCACATATCATACACCGTAAGGGCTGCCACACTTGCCCCCGTGAGGGCTTCCATTTCTACACCCGTTTTGGCAGTGAGTGAACAAGTGCATTTGATAAGTATCTCATTTTCAGATATTTCTATTTGAAATTTGCAAGAATCCAGACCCAATGGATGGCATAATGGAATTAATTCAGAAGTCTTTTTTGCCCCCATTGTACCCGCAATAATGGCGGTTTGTAAGACAGAACCCTTCTTGGTTTGAAGGTCGCCATCTTTGAAATTTGCCATAATTTCGTCCGTCAAAACTACGATGCTTTGAGCCGTAGCAGTACGTTTGGTGATGGCTTTATCTGAAACATCCACCATTGAGGGGTTGTTGTTGGAATCTAAATGAGTAAATGACATAGTTTTGATGCGACCGACGCTTCGGTTCGATGTTCGATTTTCGGTGTTCGGGTTTTCGGAGAAATATATTTCAGAGATTCTCGAATATTGAAATCAAACACCTTTGAATAATGAGTATTTTTGCAAAGTTAAATTGAAAATAACTCCAAACATCGAAAATCGAATCACCAACATCCAAAATATATGATTTCCACAAAAGAAGCCCTCCAAATTGTTCAAGAATATTCCTTCGTAGGTTCTGTTTCTACTCTAAATTTATTAGAAAGTCTGGGAAGAGTTTTGGCAGAAGATATTGTTGCTGATAGAGATTTTCCGCCTTTTGATAGGGTGGCGATGGACGGAATTGGGATTAGTTTCTCCAATATTAACACAAAAACTTCAATAGAAACTGCCCAATACGCTGGCGAATCTCAAAAAACTCTTTCCCAACCAAATGCCTGTATGGAAGTAATGACGGGAGCAATTTTGCCTCTGGGCTGTGATACCGTAATTAGATATGAAGATGTTGATATTCAAGGAGTTGAAGATCAAAAAATAGCCTCTATTACGATTCCTTTGGAGGAAATTATTCTTGGGCAAAACATCCATAGAAAAGGCTCTGACCGAAAGGCTGGGGATATTTTACTGAAAAAAGGGATGAAAATTAGCCCTGCCGAAATTGCAGTTATGGCATCGGTGGGTAAGAACGTTGTCAGTGTGCAAATGCCCCCAAGAGTAGCCATGATTTCTACGGGCGATGAGTTGGTGGATGTTGATGAAACACCCGAATATTACCAAATCAGGATGTCTAACTCCTATATGCTTGCGGCGGCTTTACAATCCATAGGAATATCCGCTAATCGCTTCCATTTGACGGATGATAAAGAATTGATATTTAGTAAGTTACAGCAAATTTTGCTCAATCATGATGTGATACTTTTGAGTGGTGGCGTATCGGCGGGTAAGAAGGATTTTTTACCAGAAATATTGACTGATTTAGGCGTAAAAAAACTGTTTCATAAAGTAGCTCAAAAACCAGGAAAACCCTTTTGGTTTGGTAAAACAGATGATGGCAAAACAGTCTTTGCTTTGCCTGGCAATCCCGTTTCTACCTTTTTGTGTTTTTGCAAATATGCTTTGCCGAGCATCAAAGGAACAACCGATAAAAAGGAGTTTGTAGTTTTGGATAAAGACGTATTTTTTAAACCCAACTTAGCTTATTTTGTCCCTGCTAAAACTTATTTTCAAGATGGTAAATTGATGGCAACTCCTTTTGAAGGAAGCGGCTCTGCAGATTTTGCCAATCTTACCGATTGTGATGGATTTATTGAATTATCGGCTGATAATCAGGAATTTAAGGTGGGAGAAATCTTTGAGTTTATTCGGTTTAGGTAAAATTAATTCCGCTCAATCAAATCCCAAAGATTACCGTACAAATCTTCAAAAACGGCAACCGTTCCATATTCTTGTTTGATGGGTTCACGAACGAATCTGATACCTTTTGCTATAAAATCATGGTAATCTCGGTAGAAATCATCGGTATCTAAAAATAAGAAGACTCTCCCACCAGTTTGATTTCCGATGAACTTTTCTTGGGTTTCATTGGCGGCTTTTGCCAATAATAAAGCACAACCCGAACTATCTAAATTAGGTGTTACTAATACCCATCTTTTGGTTTCGCTCAAGATGGAGTCTTCCAGTAATGTGAATCCTAATTTTTGAGTATAAAACTCAATGGCTTCGTCATAATCACTCACTAAGATGGCAATATGGGCTATTTTCCTATTCATACACGATGTTTTACTTATTTTTCTTTTTACAAATTAAATCATAAATCCACATTTAATACTATTCAAATCCTATAATTACTTATATTTACACATTCCCTGTCCGACATATTTAACAAAGCTATTTATGAATTTTTTCTCTCGTGGCACCTTATCCGACGAAGCGATTTTATCTGGAATCGTTAGTGATGGTATTTTGCAAAGAAATACCGAGAACAAACTCTATGAACAGTATTTTTATTTTATAAAAGATGCCACTTTCAAACATAAAATTTTGGAAGACGAAGCCGCCAGTTTATACACAGACTCGGTGTTGGCATTCATTGAGAATGTGCGTATAAATCGTTTTCAGGGTAATTCCGCAATCAAAACGTATCTTTATCAGATTTTTTCTAATAAATGTGTTGACTTTATTCGTAAAACTACGACTAACAAAATGAGCGTCCATGAAACCGAACCGATTCAGGAATCAGTTTTGATGATGGCAGACGATACTAATAATATCTTACAAAAACTTATTTCGGATAATGAAGTAAGTATTTTGAAGGCAAAAGTGGGGCTTTTGGGAGAAAAATGCCAGCAAATGATTTTGGCATGGTCAGAAGGATTTACCGATAGTCAAATTGCCCAAGAGTTGGGGTATCAAACTGCCAACGTAGCCAAAACCAGCCGCTTGCGTTGCTTGGATAAATTGAGGGAATTGTATAAGAATTAAGTACAACCAATATTACTACCGACCACACAAATAATTAAGAAAATGTTAGAAAAAATTGATAAATATTTCAATAATGAACTAAGCCTTTCAGAAAGACAAGACTTTGAAATTCAACTTGTTAAAGATGATAACTTGAAAGAAAACGTCTCATTCTACCTCAATACTCGTACCGCCGCCAAACAATTAGCTGACGATAATCGAAGAGTAGAATTTGAAGAATTACGCAAAAGAATATCCCAAAAACCAGAGGGTGCTGGCAAAATAAAACCCATGATTTGGCTTTCAGGTTTGGCGGCTTCGGCAGTATTAGTTGTAGGGTTTTGGTTGTTTTCCCGCACGCCTGATTTGACTACAGATGCCCTTGCGGATACATACATACAAGAGCATTTTCAGAATTTGCCCGTGAAAATGGATGGCAATTCCGATAGTCTGCAGATGGGGTTGAGATTGTTTAACGAACAAAAAATATCCGAAGCCCAAACGGTTTTTGAGAGTATTCTAAAAAGAAAAAATAACGATAGTGAAGCCATAAAATACGCAGGAATTACAGCTTTAAGATTGAAAAATTATGATAAAGCCATTGAGTATTTCAAAAATTTGGCTTCGCAAAAAGACCTTTTCGCCAATCCAGGCAAGTTTTATCAAGCCAT